>JANPAT010000050.1:0-1704 GCA_031430075.1 Chitinophagaceae bacterium
CTTCGGTGTGTCAATCTACATTGCTAGAAACACTTGAATTTATATAATTATATGAAATTTAATAACAAAATTGTTGATGAAATTCAAAACTTTTTTATACACAATTTATATTATTGAAATACCAAATTCGTTATTAAAACAAATTAATTTTATTTATTTTCAAGAGTAAAAGCAATTGTAGTGCCTACGTTTGGAGTACTTCTCACCAAAATGGTTTTACCATGAGCTTCAATAATATGCTTGCAAATAGCCAAGCCTAAACCACTACCACCTGTATTTCTACTTCTACCTGCATCTGTTCTATAAAATCTTTCAAAAATTCTTGGCAAATGTTCTTCTGCAATGCCAATACCATTATCACTTAATTCAATCAAAACATTTATATCATCTGTTTTATATATTCCTGCAAAAATTCCACCATCTTGCTTGCCATATTTACAAGCATTAACTACTAAGTTGGTTAACACCTGCCGAATTTTTTCTTTATCGGCAAATACTGTAATGGGGTTTTCGCAGCCCTGTTTTATTTGTGCTTTAATATTTAATTCCTTCAACTTTATCGATAAATCTTCGAACACTTCATTGCACAAATCTTGAATAATAAATTTAGTTTTATCTAATGGTTGATCGCCAGTTTCTAATCTGCTAATTTCATCTAGATTATTTACTAAATGCACCATTCGTTCTACATTTTTAAATGCATTATTTAAAAATCTTTTGCTTACTGTATTGTTTTCAATTTCTGGAATTACGGCTTCTAAATAACCTTGTATGGCGAAAATGGGTGTTTTTAATTCGTGAGATAAATTTTGTAAAAACTCTTTTCTAAAAACTTCGTTTCTGTTGGCCATTTCAATTTCTGTAGCATGTTGTGTAGCCCAGGCTTCTACCTCATCACTTACTTCATCAATATTTTTTTTTGGTAAAATATATTTGTAATAAGATTCAACCTTTTTATTGGCCTTAGTTGTATAAATGAGTTTATAAATTAATTTAATTTTTCTATAAATATACCAGTTGAGAATATATCGTAGAAATAAAAATATACTAATGAGTAAAAAAATGAATGTACCTGTGGCTACAAAAATATTTTCAGTAAAAACCCCAATTAATAGCCCAACAACTATTGAGATAAACAATGATGCAATAAAACTCAGGTATTGAACAGATATATTTTTTGTTTTAAACATTTTAATTTATGCTACTTCAAATTTATAGCCTACACCTTTAACAGTAGCTATACAATCTGCTTTAATTTTCTGACGAATTTTTCTTACATGAACATCAATAGTTCTATCACCAACAATTACTTCACTTCCCCAAACAATATTCAAAATTTCATCTCTTAAAAAAACCCTTCCTGGTTTTGATGCAAGTAATCTAAATAATTCGAATTCTTTTTTAGCTAAAACAATAGTTTCATTTTGGTGGGTAACTAAAAACTTATCTGAATCAATAGTAAAGTCTCCGATTTCAATAATATTATTGATGCTTACAATATTAGTTCTTCGCAATAAAGATTTTACTCTGCTTACTAACACTTTTGGACTAATAGGTTTATTTACATAATCATCAGCACCCGATTCTAATCCTTTAATATGTGTTTGCTCATCATTTATTGCTGTTAATAAAATAATAGGCACTTCATTTAAGTTAGGATGTTGTCTTAAAATGGTACATACTTCAATACCATTTTTATATGGC
>JANPAT010000051.1:0-3836 GCA_031430075.1 Chitinophagaceae bacterium
TAGCTTCTTACAGGTTTATCATGCAACAACCATTCAACCTCAGTAAATAAATCATTTAAATCTTGTAAACAATTTTCATGAGCAGTAGTTAAAATTTCCTTGGTTAAATCAATATGTTGCCCTTTAATTTCCTCGAATAATTGTAATGCTTGTTCTTGATTTTTTTCATAAAATGCATTAACCACTTTTTCAAGAGCATTGGTAGTTTTACCCATTGCAGAAATGATAACTACCAAAGGTTCATGAGCAAACTCTTGTAAAATCTTTGGAATATTTTTTATTCTTTCAATGCTATTTACTGAAGCACCACCAAACTTAAAAACTTTCATGTACTTCTATTTTTTGAAATCAAATACTAACTGACAAAATGCTTTTACTCCAACATCTAATTTGCTATCATCTATATAAAAATCTGGTGTATGATGACTTGGAGCTTCTTCCATTTTCAGTTTAGGATTTCTTGCCCCTAAATAAAAGAAGAAAGCAGGAACTTTTTCTCCATAAAAAGAAAAATCTTCAGCACCCATTACCCATGTCCAGGGAACAACATTTTCTTTTCCTCCTGTTGCTTTTTGTAATGAAAATATTGAAGCTTCAACTAATTTTGGATCATTATAAGTAACCAATGTTTTATTTTCAAAATTCACATCAACTGTTGCACCACTTGCAGCAGCTATTGATGTTGCGGTATGTTTAATTTTATTTAAAACTGATAATCTCATTTTTGCATCAAGAGTTCTAATGGTGCCTTCTAAATAAGCTTCTTCAGGAATAATATTAAAACGAACACCACTCTGAATTTTACCAACTGTAATTACAACAGGGGCTTTACTTAAATCAACTTGTCTGCCCACAATGCCTTGTAATGCTTGTATAATTTGTGCACTTACATAAATTGGATCAACCCCATCCCAAGGATAAGCACCATGACTTTGTTTTCCTTTCACTTTAATAGTAAACAAATCTGCACTTGCCATAAAAGCTTCAGGTTTGTAATAAATTTTTCCATTATCTCCAAAACTTTCAATGTGAATACCAAAAATGGCATCTGGTTTTGGATTCTCTAAAGCACCTTCTTTGATCATTAAAGAAGCACCACCTTCTTCACCACTTGGAGCACCTTCTTCTGCTGGTTGAAATAGAAAAACTACTGTTCCAGAAATTTCATTTTTTAATTTACTTAAAACAGCTGCAGTGCCCATTAACATTGCTGTGTGGGCATCATGTCCACAAGCATGCATTACACTTACTTCAGCTCCATTATAGTTAGATTTTATGGTTGATTTAAAACTTAAATCATTTCTTTCTTCAACTGGTAAAGCATCAATATCTGCACGAAGTGCAATAACTGGTCCTGGTTTATTTGTTTTTAAAATAGCTTTTACTCCGGTTTTAGCAATTTTAGTTACTTCTAAGCCTAAAGATTTTAAATAAGTATACACTTTCTCTTGAGTTCTAAATTCTCTGTTAGAGAGTTCTGGATGTTGATGAAAATCCCTCCTCCATTCAATTACTGAAGGCAAAATTTCAGATACAGAAGTTGAAAAATTCTTTGGTTGTAATTGTGCAAATGAATTTTGAGTAGCAATAAATGCAAAGCTTAGAATAATAATTTTCTTCATATAAAAATTTAAGTAAAACTAAAAATTTGTTAGTGACAATATTATTATATTTTTAGCAAAAGACATTTTCTCTTTAAACCTTATATTTTTAATTAACTTTAATCGATGGCTAAACAAATCAAATTTGAAGAAAAAAAGTACGAAGAACTTCATTTTATAGATACCACAAAGTCGGTTTGGAACTATAGTTTATTTTCTGATGAAGATGTAAAAAATTTTCAGGCTGGAACTCATTATTCCATGTACAAATTTTTGGGTAATAAACAAATTGAAGTTGTAGAAACTGAAGGAACTTATTTTTCAGTTTGGGCTCCAAATGCAACATTTGTAAGTGTTATAGGAAATTTTAATGAGTGGAATACTACATCACATGTTTTATTAGTAAGAAAAGATGGAAGTGGAATTTGGGAAGGATTTATACCTCATTTAAAATCTGGCGAAGCCTATAAATATCATATTCATGGATTTCAAGGTTTGAAATTAGATAAAGGAGATCCATATTGTCATTATTGGGAGAAACGTCCTGAAACTGCATCAATAACTTGGCAAACTAATTATGATTGGAAAGATAATGCTTGGATGAAAAAAAGAAAAAAAGTTAATGCTTTAGATGTTCCTTTTTCAGTTTATGAAGTTCATTTAGCAAGTTGGGCAAGGCCTGATAAAAATGATGAAGAAACTTATTTTTCTTATCATGAAATTCAAAAAAAACTGGTGCCTTATGTAAAAGAGATGGGCTTTACACATGTAGAGTTTATGCCAGTTATGGAACATCCTTATGATGGAAGTTGGGGTTATCAAGGGGTTGGTTATTTTGCTTCAACTTCTCGTTTTGGAACCCCACAAGAATTTGCAGCTTTGGTAGATGCTTTTCATCAAAATGATATTGGTGTTATTCTCGATTGGGTACCATCTCATTTTCCTTATGATTCACATGGATTGTTTATGTTCGATGGAACACATACTTATGAATATGCAGACATGCGAAAGGGTTATCATCCCGATTGGAACAGTTATATTTTTAATTATAAAAGGGGAGAAGTAAAAAGTTTTTTAATTAGTAGTGCTCGTTTTTGGTGTGATGTTTTTCATATTGATGGTATTCGTGTTGATGCAGTGAGTTCTATGCTACGTTTGGATTACAGTAGAAATGAAGGACAATGGGAACCTAATGAATTTGGTGGTAATGGAAATTTAGAAGCCATTGCTTTTGTGAAAGATTTAAACGAAACATTGTATAGAGATTTTCCAGATATTCAAACCATTGCAGAAGAAGCCACAGATTGGCCAGGCATCAGTAAACCTACACATTTAGGAGGTTTGGGATTTGGAATGAAATGGATGATGGGTTGGATGCACGATACTTTGGATTATTTTAAAATGGATCCTTTGTTCCGTCAGTTTCATCAAGATAAATTTACATTTAGCATGATGTATTATTATGATGAAAATTTTATGTTGCCTTTAAGTCATGATGAAGTGGTGCATGGAAAAAGCCCCATGATATATAAAATGCCGGGCGATACTTGGCAAAAATTTGCTAACCTGCGTTTATTATATACTTATATGTTTACACACCCAGGTGCAAAATTATTGTTCATGGGAAATGAGTTTGCTGCAACAAATGAATGGAATTATAAAAGTGAATTACAATGGGAATTATTAGATTTTGAGAGTCATGGAGGAATGAAATATTGTGTTCAAAAATTAAATGAACTGTACAAAAATTATCCAGCTTTATATTTCAATCAATTTAATACTCATGGTTTTGAATGGATAGATTTAAATCATAGAACAGATGGCATAATGGTGTATAAACGAAAAGGTTTAAAACCAAAAGATGAGGTGTTAGTAGTTTTAAATACTACTCCAATGGTAAGGAACGATTGGGAAATTTCGCTTCAAGGAAAATATAAATGGAAAGAAATTTTTAACAGTGATAGCAAAGAATATTGGGGAACAGGTGATGTTTTTAACCCAGAATTAATTATTGGAAAAAAAGTAGATTCAAAAAGTAAATGGTATAAAATAAAAGTTCACTTACCAGCATTTGGTGCTGTGGTGTTGGGATAAAATGATTTTTTCATTTAAAACTCAACATTAAACATTCAACATTATTTTCATCTGCACATTTCTCTAATGATACTCTCATGTTGTGGAAATTCTTGGCAAAGCTCATCGGCTTTAGCTAATTCAAATTCTTCAAAATCAAAA
>JANPAT010000052.1:0-3237 GCA_031430075.1 Chitinophagaceae bacterium
GAAAAATTTGCCATCGCTTTTATCAGTGATATCTCTAAAAGAAAGGAAATTGAGAAATCAGTGATTGAACAAAAAGAACAACTAGCAGCAATAAATAATAAAATTGAAATGCTAAATGACGAACTTGAAGCTAAAGTTGAATTAAGAACTGAAGAATTACAAAAAACACTAAGCCTCTTAGAGGAATCAAAAGAAGAGTTAACAAAAACATTAAATAAAGAAAAAGAATTAGGAGATTTAAAAAGCAGGTTTGTTTCAATGGCATCTCATGAATTTCGAACACCACTGAGCACCATACTTTCATCTGCTTCATTAATTTCAAGATATACAGAATCGCTGGATCAAGAAAAAAGAGATAAGCATATAAATAGAATAAAATCTTCTGTAAATAATTTAACTGATATACTGAACGAGTTTTTATCAATTGGAAAAATAGAAGATGGAAAAATAATTGCTCATTATTCAACATTCGACATTGTTGAAAATATTGAATCGGTTTGTAACGAAATGCAAAGCCATGTAAAAGGTGAACAAAAAATTATATACACACATGATGGAGGTAATTTAGTGTTTCTTGACCCCTCTTTACTCCGAAATATTTTAATTAATTTACTTTCGAATGCAATTAAGTTTTCACACGATAGTGGTAAAATTTTAGTTCACTCAATAGTAAATTCAAAAACAATTATTTTAACTATTAAAGATTCTGGTATTGGAATTTCTAAAGATGATCAAGAACATTTATTTGAAAGATTTTTTAGAGCTGCAAACGTTACCAATATTCAAGGTACAGGGTTAGGTTTGCATATTGTAGGAAAATATGTAGAATTAATGAATGGACATATTGATTTTAATAGTGAATTAGAAAAGGGAACTGAATTTATTATTAAGTTTAATAACAAATAAAATAAAAATGACAAACATTTTATTAATAGAAGATAGTGATGAAATAAGAGAGAATACTGCCGAAATTTTGGAATTGGCAGGATATAAAGTTTTTACTGCTGCAAATGGAAAAATTGGTGTTGAGCTTGCCCATCAGCATCATCCCGATTTAATTATTTGCGATATTATGATGCCAGTATTAGATGGCTATGGTGTTTTACATTTATTAAATAAGCATACAGATTTAGCTAGCATACCCTTTATTTTTTTAACAGCAAAATCCGAAAGAGGCGATTTTAGAAAAGGAATGGAAATGGGTGCTGATGATTATATTACAAAACCATTTGATGATATCGAATTATTAAATGCTATTGAAAGTAGATTAAAGAAAGCAACTTTATTAAAAAAAGAGTATGAAGCCAATGCAGATGGATTAAAAATGATGATTAACGACTTTAGTGGTAAAGATGTTTTACAAAATTTGGTTCAGGATAAAACAATTGACTACTTCAAAAAGAAACAAACCATTTATTCTGAAGGTAATTTACCACGCCGATTATTTTATTTGCAAAAAGGAAAAATTAAAACTTATAAAACCAATGAAAATGGCCGAGATTTAACAGTTGGCTTATATAATGAAGGAGATTTTTTTGGCTATACTGCAATACTTGAAGAATCAAATTATAAAGAAACAGCTGAAACTATTGAAGAGTGTGAGGTATTAATTATTGCTCGTGAAGAGTTCGATAACATCATCAAGTCGAACCAATATGCAGCATTAAAATTTATAAAACTATTAGCTAAAAATGTTGCTGAAAAAGAGGAACAACTTTTATCACTAGCTTATAACTCTCTTCGAAAAAAAGTTGCAGAATCCTTACTAACACTACAAAAAAAGTACAAAAACGAAAACGAAGATCATTTTTCAATTCATATTTCAAGAGAAGATCTTGCTAACATTGCTGGTACTGCAACAGAATCTTTAATTCGAACCCTTAGCGATTTTAAAAGTGAAAACTTAATTGAAATAAAAGATGGAAAAATTATTATTATTAATGAAAATAAATTAGCTAATCTTATTAACTAATATTATAAAATTGTATTCAAGTATTTATTGAATTCATTTTTCAATTTTGTAAATTCTTTCTCTAAAAACTCAATCTCATTCCTTAGCTGAGTTTGCTTATTGAGCACCGTTTTATTTGGAATTTTAAGGTCGGCTTCTATGGCTTCTTTAAGCTTAGATTCTTGAAAATTTATTTCGTGCCTTAGTTCATTTATATAATCGTCTTTCAAAATAAAATTATTTTGATATTGTTCTGCAAGTTCTAAAAAATTTTTATCGGTATGCTGATCTACAACTTTAGACAATCGAGTTTTTAAAAATGAATTCTCATCTTTAAAAAACTCAAGCACTCGCCTCCAGGTTAAAACTTCATGAGAGTATTGTTCTGCCTTAGATATTTTAATATCTGTCATTGTAATTTTTAATAATTAATTAAACGCCTAATTTTTTAATTTTAATCATTTGAAGAACCAAATAAATAATAGTACCCCAAATACCTATAATAATACCAATAGCTAGTGTTAATAACCAAATAGGGGCTCTATTTCCAGTTGACCATAATGATCTATGCCAAAAGTGATTTTCGAGCGAAGAGGGTTTGCCCCAATTGGCTTGTTGTTCAACTTCTAAATTGCCATAAGTTTCATTTTCTTCAACTTTAGCACTTAAAATAATATTTCCTTTTTCATCTCCTGGAATTGAATCTTTTTTAAATTCTGCAATGGCAAATCCACTAGAATCTGAAGTATATATTTCATCATCACCAACAGACAAATTTCCTGTCAGCCTTTTAATTCTCAATTTCATTTCAACAGCACCAACTGCAACCCAATCTGTTCCTTTTTTTTCTTTTAATATTGCTTTCACTGATTTTGTACCATCTTCATTAAGTGTGTCAATAAACAGGGCTGCTTTTTTAATAGCAACTTCACTGCTTATGCCAAAAGAATCAGCTACTGCAGTAAATGTAAAGTCGTTAAGAGAATCCCATTTAGTTTTAAATTGGGGAGTTAAATACACTTTACTTTTTCCAAATAAGCCTGTTGTAGTTTTTCCAATTAAATTTTCTACAGCTTCTTCACCAAAATATACACTTACTGGTATGTTTTTCAAAGCATCTAATACTCTACCAGTTTTTGTTTGTGTGTTTACTTCAAGATATGGTAAATGGTTTGTAGATACAAAGTATTTTATACTTATAACAGGCTTAGGTTTTGGAGCTTCATCTTGAGCATTTGTATTAATAAAGCTGAATCCTAAAATGAATAAAATAAGTATAATAATTT
>JANPAT010000053.1:0-4229 GCA_031430075.1 Chitinophagaceae bacterium
ATGAAATGAAAGAATGTGGCAGTAACAAAAATGATTTGGAGTTAAGAAGTTTATTAGGCTGTTTTTTATTTAGTGGTGATGATGCTGATAAGAAAATTAAAGTATTAAGTGGAGGAGAAAAAGCTCGTGTGGCATTAGCAAAAGTAATTGCAGGTAGAAGTAATTTTTTATTACTTGATGAACCTACCAATCACCTCGACATGCACAGTGTAGAATTACTTGCAGAAGCATTAAATAAATATGAAGGAAGTTATTTATTAGTAAGTCATGATAGGTTTTTCATTTCTCAAACAGCCAACAAAATTTGGGAAATTGAAGATGGTTTAATTAAAGAATTTAAAGGCACTTATCAAGATTGGGTTGAGTGGAATGAAAGAGAAGCATCAAGAAACAATAAATCAAAAGTTGAAAGTCAAAAACAAAAAGTTGAAGAAGTTGTTGTAAAAACACCCATCCCATCTCAACAAAAAATTGAAAGTAAAGAACTTCAAAAAATAAAAAGAAATTTTGAAAAATTAGAAGCTGATATTGCTTCTTTAAATAATAAAAAAACTGCTGTTGAGTTAGAATTAAGTAACCCTGAAATTTATACTCAACAAAATAAATTCACAGAACTAGAATATTCTTACAAAAAAGTTCAAGAGGATCTCAGTCTTTGTAATAAACAATACGAAGAACTTTTTGAAAAAATTATGGAGTTGGAAAATTAAACAGCTTCTTTTTCCTGATTATATAAGTCATTTTTCCCATCACGAGTAACTAATCATCTTAATTAAAGAGAACTTTGCAAAAAAATAAATAGCAAGATTCTAATGAAGAAAAGATTAATAACAACAACTGTTTTATTTGGTTTATTATTCAACATAAATGCTCAAGAAGATACTACAACACAACACCTAAAAGAAGTGTTCATCAATTATAAACGTGCCGTACCTGAAAGATTAAAAGATATTGATGATCACAGTTTATTTACAGGTAAAAAAAATGAAGTCATTCGAATTGCTGCTATTGATGCTAATTTAATTACAAATAATAGTCGACAAATTTTCTCTAGAGTTCCTGGGGTTTCAGTGTGGGAGAATGATGGATCTGGAACACAAATATCAATTGCAACAAGAGGTTTAAGTCCGAATCGAAGTTGGGAATTTAATACCCGACAAAATGGATATGACATATCGAGCGATGTTTTTGGATATCCAGAAGCATATTACAATCCACCTATGGAAGCTGTTGAAAAAATACAAATTGTTCGTGGTGGTGCATCTTTACAATATGGCTCTCAGTTTGGTGGTTTACTCAATTATATTCTAAAAAGAGAAACCAATAAAAAATCTTTCAACTTCGAATCGCAAAATGGTTTAGGCAGTTATGGATTAATGAGTTCGTATAATGCTATCAGTGGTAATACAGACAAAATCAATTACTATGTTTACAACCATTATAGAAAAGCTGATGGTTGGAGAGAAAATAGTAAATACAATGTTAGAAATACTCATGCATTTTTTCAGTATAAATTTTCCGATAAAACCAATTTATCTGTAGAATATACAAATATGGATTATGCCATGCAGCAGTCTGGTGGTATTACAGATGCTCAATTTCAAGAAAATCATCAACAATCATTACGTCAACGAAATTGGTTTGGTGCTCCATGGAATTTAGCATCAATTAATTTAAATACTACAATCGTAAAAAACATTTCTACGAATATTAAAATTTTTGGTTTAATTGGAGAAAGAAACAGTGTAGGTTTTTTAGCCATAACAAATTACAAAGACACTGTAAATACAAGCATTAACGATTATAATTATAGACAAGTAGATAAAGATAGCTACAAGAATATTGGTGTAGAAATTAGAAATATTGCTAAATATACATTGGGTAAACAAGAGCATTATCTTGCTTTTGGGGCAAGAATTTATGAAGCTAATATGAAAAGATTTCAAAAAGGAAAAGGAACAGCTGGATTTGATTTTAATACAACTATTCTTGATGCCAAGTTTCCAACATCATTAGAATTTAACACTAAGAATCTTGCTTTTTTTGCAGAAAATCAATTTAAGCTTTCTTCAAAATTTAGTATCACACCTGGCATTCGATTTGAAAATATCACCTCATCAATTACAGGCAGATCAGCTATTACAAATGGTAATGATGTAAATGTTATACCCCAAACTATTCAAAGAAATACAGTGTTAGTAGGTATTGGAATGGAATATAAATTGATAACCACAAACTTTTATGCAAATTTTTCACAAGCATTTAGGCCAGTTTTATTTTCAGATTTAACTCCATCGGCAACAACCGATGTAATTGATACAAACTTAAAAGATGCCAATGGATTTAATGCAGAATTGGGTCATAGAGGTTTTATTTCAGATTATTTTAGTTTCGATATCAGTGCTTTTTATATTTATTATAATAATAGAATTGGTAGCATTAGAAAATATATTGATAATGATCCTTCAAAAGCTACCTATCAGTATAAAACTAATTTAGGTTTATCAACAAGCAAGGGGCTTGAAGCTTACTTCGATTTAAATTTAAATAAAGCATTTGGATGGAATAAAAAAATAGGTTTAATTAATATTTTTACTTCATTGTCATTTATTGATGCAAGTTATAGCGATTTTAAAGTGTTTAAACAAACTGGTAATGCTCCTAATGTCATCATATCAGAAGAAAATTTAAAAAATAATAAGGTAGAATATGCCCCAACTTATATTCACAATATTGGTTTAACATACGTGTACAAAGGTTTTTCAACAACTATACAAACCAGATTAAACAGCAGTGTTTTTACAGATGCTACCAATACTGTTCCATCAGATATTACAGGAAGAACTGGAAAAATTGATGCTTACCAAGTGTGTGATATTTCTTTAGATTATAAATTTTCGAATCATTATAATGTAAAAGCTGGTATTAATAATTTTACTAACATAAAATATGCTACACGACGTTCAGGAGGTTATCCTGGTCCAGGATTAATACCTGGTGAAGGCAGAACATTTTATTTAAGTATTGGAGTAAAAATCTAAAAAAATCTCATCAAATTATTTTCTAAATAGAGAATGATTTCTTGTAGTTTTGAACGAATACTAGAATACTCTACATGGCTGAATCCTCAAATGAATTTATAGAAATTTTTGGTGCTCGAGAACACAATTTAAAAAATATCGATTTATCCATCCCAAAAAATAAATTGGTTGTATTTACAGGTGTTAGTGGTAGTGGAAAAAGTTCTTTAGCTTTCGATACTATTTACAATGAAGGTCAAAGAAGATACATGGAAAGCTTTAGTGCTTATGCACGTCAGTTTTTAGGTGACATGGAAAGACCAGATGTAGACAAAATTACTGGACTCTCTCCTGTTATTTCCATTGAGCAAAAAACCACTAATAAAAACCCAAGAAGTACAGTGGGTACTGTTACAGAAGTTTATGATTTTTTACGTTTACTTTTTGCTCGTATTGGTGAAGCCTACAGTTACAATACAGGAAAAAAAATGGTGAAGTTTAGTGAAGAAGAAATTGTAGAAAATATTTTTGAAAAATTTTCTAACCAAAAAATATCTTTATTAGCCCCCTTAGTTCGAGGAAGAAAAGGACATTACAGAGAGTTGTTTGAAGAAACCAGAAAAAAAGGATTTTTAAAAGTGAGGATTGATGGAGAGATCACTGATTTAACCCCAAAACTTCAAGTTGATCGTTATAAAATTCATGATATAGAAATTGTAGTAGATAGATTGGCTGTTACAAAAGATATGAAAGTTAGGCTCAGCCAAAGTATTCAACAATGTTTAAAAATTGGAAAAGGATTATTATTTATTGTAAGTGAAGAATACAAAAATAAAGTAACACAATACAGTAAACAACTCATGTGTATTGATACTGGTATCAGTTACGAAGAACCTTCCCCAAATGCATTTTCATTCAACTCGCCTTATGGTGCATGTCCTACCTGCAAAGGATTAGGCAATGTATATTCCATTAACATGAGTACGATTATTATCGACGAAAAATTATCAGTTAATGAAGGTGGTATTATTCCTTTAGGTGAAGAAAGAGAAGCCAGTGTTTTCCAACAAGTAAAACAATTTGCAAAAAAACATAAAATTAATCTCGAGTTACCTATCAATAAATTATCTAAAGAACAAAAAGATTTATTATTATTTGGAGATAAAAATATTACCTCCACACTTGAATTAGATTTAAGTGATGAAAACA
>JANPAT010000054.1:0-1553 GCA_031430075.1 Chitinophagaceae bacterium
AAGGTAATCAACCAAGAAGACAGCCAAAATTCATGTATAGTTTTATTCCAACATACAAATTCTCTGAAACAAGAAGTTTAGGATTAAGTTTTATTGGACAATCCAAAGCATTTGCTCAAGACAGTAACAAATTAGTTATGAATGGTTTTGTGCTAGTAAATGGCTTTGTTGATTTTGGAATTACAAAAGGATTATCTCTAAATATTTCTGGAAACAATTTATTGAACACTTTAGCAATTTCTGAGGTTGAGGAAGGAAGCATTACAGCAAATACTGTAAACTATGTTAGAGCTAGACCATTTCCTGGCAGATCTTTATCAGTGGCTTTGTCATACAAGTTTTAAATAATTTTTTATATTTTGTTTTAGTTAGTAACAATTCCTGTAACTTTGAGAGTGCGGGAATTGTTTTTTGTAAAAAATCAAAATACCTCTTGTTATATGTTTGAGAAAACAAAATTAAATTTTTGGCAAATCATCAACATGAATGTTGGATTTTTTGGAATTCAATACAGTTTTGGGTTACAACAAAGCGCCGTAAATCCTATATATGATTTTCTTGGCGCAAGTCCAGATCAATTGCCATTATTAAATCTCGCTGGACCATTAACTGGATTGTTAATTCAGCCCATAATTGGTGCTTTGAGCGATAAAACATGGTTGCCAAAAATGGGTGGCAGACGCAAACCCTATTTTTTTATTGGAGCACTAATTTGCAGTATTGCTCTATTTTTGTTTCCGTTTAGTAGTTCACTTTGGATGGCCGCTGGTTTACTTTGGATATTAGATGCAGGAAATAACACGGCTATGGAGCCATATCGTGCTTTTATTGCTGATAAATTAGACGATCAGCAACAACCAATAGGTTTTCAGGCGCAAAGTTTTTTTACGGGATTTGGGCAAACATTATCCAATCTTTCGTTGTTTATTTTCCCAATGATTTTTATTGGAACAACAGGAAAATTACCTACTTGGGTTTTTGCTTCGTTTTTTCTTGGCGCCATTTGTTCCATCGGATCGGTTTGGTGGAGTTCCTACACAACCAAAGAAATTCCGCCTACGGATGAAGAATTAATGAATATCAAATCGCAAGATTTAAATGTTTTTACACCATTTATTGATATCATAAAAGCGATTCAATTTATGCCAAAAGTGATGTGGCAATTGGCATTAGTGTATCTTTTTCAATGGTATGCATTGTTTTGTTATTGGCAAAATTCATCAAAAAGCATAGCGTTATCGGTTTGGAATACCACGCCGCAACAAAATGTTGAATTATATGAAAAGGCTGTTAGCTGGACCTGCCTGGTAAATGGCTGGTACAACATTGTAACTTTTTTATGTGCATTCGGTTTGGTATGGTTTGCAAAAAAATATTCACCAAAGCTGGTACATTTTGGATGCCTCGTTTTAGCGGGCATTGGTTTTCTGGCTTTCCCCCATATTGAAAATAAATATTTACTTTTCCCGGCGATTACCGGATTTGGAATTGGCTGGGCCAGCATGATGGGCATTCCATATTTAATGGTGGTTAGCAAAATTCCAAAGGAACGA
>JANPAT010000055.1:0-1546 GCA_031430075.1 Chitinophagaceae bacterium
TAAAAAAAGAGTTTGATTATTTAAAAAAGAAATATCAATTAAAATCTATTGAAGGTGCTGTTTTTTTTCTGAGAATGAGGCCTTCAAATTTTCCAACCATTCGATTAGCTCAACTAGCTGAATTAATTGCAAATTCTACACACCTTTTTTCTGAAATAAAATCAGCAAAAACAATTAAAGAATTAAAGCGTTTTTTTAAAATTACTTGCAGCCCATATTGGAATAAACATTACACTTTAGATGATGAGGAAAGTATTATTAAAGAAAAGAAAATTGGAGATAAGATGATTGATCTTATCATTATTAATACCATTGTTCCTATAATTTTTGCAGTTGCTCAATACTATCAGGATGATCAGCTAAAAACAAAGGCCATTCAGTGGTTACAAGATATAAAAGCCGAAGAAAATAATATTATTCAAACTTGGAAATCGAACAAAATTAATGTTGGGTCTGCTTTTGACTCACAAGCTTTATTACAACTAAATAAATTTTATTGTAATGAAAAAAAATGTTTGCAATGTTCAGTTGGTGTAAATATTTTGAAAACTACAACTTAAAGTTGCCAATCGATAATTTCATTGGCCCATTCTGCTCTATAGGGGGTTGTTATTCTTATATAATTGTCTGTATAACCTTCCATCATTTGTTTTTTATTGGCATCTTCAAACAATACTTTTCTAGTTTGATTAGTAAATTTTTTATTGAAGTATTGTTGCTTCATATAACTCAAGTTTCGTAAAATTTTATTACGCTCATTACGTATTTGAATTGGAACAATATTATCCATTTCAACTGCTAATGTATTTTCTCGTTCAGAGTATGTAAATACATGCAAATAAGTTACATCTAAAGCATGCAAAAAGCTATATGTTTCTGTAAAATATGCATCAGTTTCTCCAGGAAATCCAACAATTACATCAACCCCAATGGCACAATGAGGCATGAATGTTTTAATTAAATTTACCTTTTCAACATATAATTCTGTTAAATATCTTCTTCTCATTAAGCCCAAAATAGTATTGCTTCCACTTTGTAAAGGAATATGAAAATGAGGCATGAATTTTTTACTGTTTGCAACAAATTCAATAATTTCATTTGTCAATAAATTAGGTTCAATAGATGAAATTCTATATCGAGAAATTCCTTCAACTTCATCAAGTGCTTTTATCAAATCAAGAAAACTTTCATTGAGAATTTTACTACCGTCTGCTCCTCTACCAAAGTCGCCAAGATTTACTCCAGTTAAAACAATTTCCTTAACCCCTTGTTCAGCTAAAGTTTTTGCATTGGTAATTACATTTTTAATAGTATCGCTTCTGCTTTTACCTCTTGCCATAGGTATGGTGCAAAAACTACAATTGTAATTACAACCATCTTGTACTTTTAAAAAAGTTCTGGTTCTATCACTTACAGAAAAAGTTGAAGTAAATCCTGTTACTGTTTCAATATCGCAACTACAAATTTTTCCACTATCGTTTTTAGTAAGTTCTTTTAAATGAGTAGCTATATTAAATTTTTCTGCAGCTCCTAAAACTAAATTTAC
>JANPAT010000056.1:0-2249 GCA_031430075.1 Chitinophagaceae bacterium
TATTAGATGGAACTGTTGCAGATATTAAACAACAATTCAAAGAAAATATTTATCAAATAAAAATCAAGGAAATTCCAGCATCAACAACAGATAATTCTTATACTATTATTTCTGAAAAAGCCAATGAATTTATTGTAAAAATTAATGAAGGTTATAAAAGTAATGATGTGTTAAAAAGCTTTTTGCAACAAGATTGTAACATTGAATCTTTCCATGAAATTCTCCCATCTTTAAACGACATATTTATTAAGCTTGTTGAAGGCACCAATGCAACTGCAAGAGCTTTTCAAAATATTAATTAGAAATAATTAAACCGAATTATGAATAAAATATTAATCATCTCAAAAAGAGAGTTTTTAACTAGAGTACAAAAGAAAACATTCTTATTAACTACTATTGGGTTGCCTATATTAATTTTTGCTATTTATGCATTAATCATATTTTTTGCCGTTGGTGACGAAAATGGATTTACAATAGCTGTGGCTGATGAAGCAAAAATTTTTCAAAATAATTTAAAAGATAATGACAAAGAATTTGTATTTGATTATGTTAAAAACGAAACTCCAGAATCATTAACCAAAGCTTTAGATTCAAAAAAGTACAATGCTTTTGTTTATGTACCAAAAAACTTTTCTGCATCAGATTCATTACAGGTTGTAGCAGCAAAAACAGTTGGATTTATCACAAAAAATAAAATTGAGAATGCAATTGAAAATGCACTTGAAGAAAATAAATTACTTCGAGCTTTAAATGTAACAAAACCACAATTAGACAGTTTACAAAAAACAAATAATATAAAATTCACCACCATTAGTGGTGAAAAAGATTCTGATGTTAAAGCTGGAATTAGTTATGGTGTTGGTATGTTTTCTGGCTTTTTGATTTATATTATTTTATTCATTTATGGAACAATGGTAATGCGTGGTGTTGCTGAAGAAAAAACCAATCGGATTGCCGAAGTAATTATTAGCAGCGTAAAACCTTTTCAACTCATGTTTGGAAAAATATTAGGTATAGGTTCTGTAGGGTTATTACAATTTTTAATTTGGGTAATTTTAATTATGGGGTTGCAAATAGGAGTTGCAATGTTTTTCCCAGATATGATGAGTCAAATGCAAAGTCAACCTATGCAACCTGGAATGATTGCAGCAGCAAATGCAATGGAAAATTCAAATACATTATCACAAATGAATGCTGTTTTATCTCAAATTAATTTCCCTTTAATTATTGGTTGCTTTATTTTCTACTTTTTAGGAGGTTATTTTATGTATGCATCATTATTTGCTGCAGTGGGTAGTACAGTTAACGAAGATTTAAGCGATGCACAAACACTTACTCTACCTATCACCATGCCAATCATTTTTGGTTTTGCAATTATGATGCAAGCTGTAAACAATCCAAATTCATCGTTAGCTGTTTTTGGTAGTTTATTTCCTTTAACATCGCCAATTGTAATGATGGCACGAATTGCACATGGCATACCCGATGGTGTAACTATTCCTCAATTAATTTTAAGTATGGCTTTATTGATTGGAGGATTTTTAGGAACAACATGGGTTGCTGCAAAAATTTATAGAACAGGAATTTTAATGTATGGTAAAAAAGTTACTTGGAAAGAAATTATCAAATGGACATTTAGAAAGTCATAAAATCTGACTTTAATATTTTTATAAAAATATTTTTATGAGTAATAGAACAGTTTATGTTATCAGTGCAGTTCGTACAGCAATAGGAAGTTTTGGTGGAAGTTTAAAAGAAGTATCTGCAACACAATTAGGAGCCATTGCAATTAAAGCTGCAGTTGAAAAAGCTAGAATAAAACCAGAACAAGTTCAAGAAGTTTTAATGGGTTGTGTAATGCAAGCAAATCTTGGTCAAGCACCTGCACGACAAGCTGCAAAATTTGCAAACCTTCCAGATTCTGTTATTTGTACAACTGTAAACAAAGTTTGTGCAAGTGGTATGAAATCCATTGCTATGGCAGCTCAGAGTATTCTACTTGGAGATAATGATGTTGTTGTTGCAGGTGGAATGGAAAGCATGAGTAATGTTCCTTTTTATTCTCCTGAACTTCGTTGGGGAAATAAATATGGAAATGTAAGTTTGGTAGATGGTTTAGCAAAAGATGGATTAACTGATGTGTATAATAATTATGCCATGGGCAATGCAGCTGAATTATGTGCTAAAGAATGTAATATTTCTAGAGAAGATCAAGATGCATTTGCAATTGAAAGTTATACAAGAAGTCA
>JANPAT010000057.1:0-1641 GCA_031430075.1 Chitinophagaceae bacterium
TTTACGATATAGGCCTAATTATGTAATAGGTAAAATGGAATGATAAATGCAACTAATCAATTATCCATTCTACTTCACCATGTTGAAATGAGGTCTGTAAACCATTTTCAACTACAAGCTCTCCAAAAACGTTTACTTCTTTGATGATGCAGGAAAATTTTATATTCCCTTTTTTTAAGTTTACTGTTTGATTTTTTTTAAAAAGATGCAAATTGTATATTGTAATAATCTCCTCATTATTTTCTTGCAAAAAATGTAGCCATTTATTTAGGCAATCCACTAAATCAATGCACATGTTTTCTACCCCATAAATTTCGCCAGTTATTTGATGTAAAGAAATAGGATTGGGTAAATTTTTTGGAAACTCTTTTTGATTAATATTAATTCCAATTCCAATTACAGCCCATCTTTTTTCTTGTTGGTTGATGGTTTCTATTAAAATGCCACCTGCCTTCTTGTCGTCAAAATAAATATCGTTTGGCCATTTAATGGCAGTATTATTTCCAGCATATTTCTTAAAAAAATCATAACATCCTAATGCTGTAAAAGCACTAATTATAAATTGTTTTTGAAGAGGAATGCTAGAAATATCAAGAATTATTGATAAAGTAATATTTTCATTTTCATTACTCAACCATTTTTTGCCCATTTGTCCCTTTCCCAGAGTTTGGTTTTGAGCATAAATTACTGTACCAGATGTTGCTTTCTTTTCTTTAACCATAGCTAAGGCATAGTTATTGGTGCTTTCAACCTCTAAAAGTTTGATAAAAGGGTCTCCTATTTTGATGAAAGGTTGATGTGTTGAAAACAAAATGCTACTTTTGGCGAAAATAAATAGAACCCAGGGTATTTAAATTTATAATAAAAACTATTTAATTATTGGAAACATTGAATGTACTAAAAAGCAGAAATCCTTCACCCAAAAAACTCAATAAAAATTCTAAATTAGTTAAAACAGCTATTCAAGCTATACTAGATAAAAAAGGAGAGGATGTAATAAGTTTAGATTTAAGAAAAATACCTGAATCTGTTTCTGATTTTTTTATTATTTGTTCAACTAATAATAGCACTCAATTAAAAGCAATTGCTGAAAATATTGAAAAGGAGCTGCTTGAAGTTTGTAAAGAAAGGTTATTTAAAAAAGAAGGGCAACAAAGTGGACAATGGATTTTATTAGATTATGTAAATATTGTAGTGCATATTATGCATAGCACCACAAGACAATTTTATAGGTTAGAAGATATGTGGAGTGATGCTGAAGCCGAACATCACAGTATTTAAAAATTAAGCGAAAAAAATTATGACTGACGAAAAAAATATAGAAAATAAACAGCCGATCGAATCAGAAAACTCGAAATCAACAGAGAGTACAGATAATACTAAATTGGATAGAAAAAAATCTTTTCAAGAAAAAATGTTCGAGGAAAAGCCTAAACGAAAAGTCCCAAAATTTAATATTTATTGGGTATATGTAATTATTTTGGCTGCATTATTAGGCTCAACATTTTTAGGTGGTGGATTAAAACCAGAATTGGCCAAACTTAGTGAACAAGAAGTTAAGCAAAACATGTTGCTTAAAGGCGATATTGACAAAATTGAAGTTGTAAAAGTTAAAGATATTGTTCGTATTTACATTAAATC
>JANPAT010000058.1:0-5919 GCA_031430075.1 Chitinophagaceae bacterium
CAACACTATGAAAACCTAACCATTCAGTTTTTTTAGTTGTACCATCAACAGGCTCATTCCAATTATATTTTGGATTACGTTTTGGTAAAAAATTTCCATGCCAATAAGCAATATTGCCTTCTGCATCTGCATAAACTGTATTGTTCGATGGATTGGCTCCCATATCCATTGTTTTTTTAAATGCTTCAAAACTTGTTGCTTTTGTTCTAAGCCAACTTTGAATAAATCCTTTGGTATCTCTATTGTTATGTTTTAAACTTAAATATTCTCCATTTCGTTTAGTAAGAATTGGGCCATGATGTGTAAATAAAGTGTTGAATATTTTTTCTTCAAAACCCTCTCCTATCTTAAACTTTATTTTAATTTTTTTTGAGATAATTTTTCTCAGTCCACCATCGTATTCATAAAATAATTCGCCATCTTTCTTAACTAATTTTTCAATGTATGCATCTGAAATATCAGCTTGACTAGAAGTATGCATCCAACCACAATATTCATTGAAACCCTGATAAACAAAAGGCTGTCCCCAAGTTACAGCACCATAAGTATTTAATCCTTCGTTACTAATTATATGCACTTCTGGTCTGAAATAAAATGTTACATGAGGGTTGATATATAAAATAGCATTGCCAGATGCAGTTATTAATGGTGCAAATGCAAATCCATTTGAACCTGTAGGTTTTTCTTCAACATCTTTTTGATAAACTAGTTCAGTATTTTCTTGGTTATAAAAGTTCTTTATTTCATTTACTGAAATTCCTGCAGTACTAATAGCACCAATGCTTCCATCTGTCCATAATAATGCATACCAAGGTTGAAATTTATTTAATAAAGATGGCTTTGTTGTTGGATTTTTATAAAGAAAATAATTAATTCCTGCAGCATAAGCATCTAAAATTTTCTGTAACCAAGGTGCGGCATTTTGATAATCTTTTATTGCATCTACTGAATCTATAACTAATCTATTCAATAAATCATTATACAAATCTTTCTCTCCATTTACTTCAGCTAAACGACCCAATTTTTCGATATAATTAAATTCAACTCTTTTAAAATCATCTTCACATTGAGCATACATTAATCCAAATACAGCATCAGCATCTGATTTGCCATAAATGTGTGGAATTCCAAAATTATCACGAATAATTTTTATATTTTTAGCTTGGTTTTCCCAAGCGGAAATTTCTTTTTGAGAAAATTGCTGAGAAAAAACTGATATAGGAAATAAAAAGAATGCAATGATTTTTTTCATTAAATGATATTTTTATAAAAAAAATTAATCTAGCACTTCGTATACTTCAATTGGATTTATTTTGTTTTTTAATTCTACTTTACCAATATGATTACAGTTAAATGATTCTTTTACTTTTTCGTAAGAAGTTTCTGAGATTAAAATTTGATTTTCTTCTGCTGCTGATTGTAAGCGTTGAGCTGTATTAACTATATCGCCAATAACTGTATAGTCTAATCGTCTTAAACTAGATGAACCAATATTACCAGAAATCATTTCGCCAGAATTAATACCAATTGAAACTTTGGGAGTAAAAAATAAATTACCAGTTTCGTTAGGTATATTTTTCAATTTTTCTCTTACAGCCAAACAAGAATCTATGGCTCTATCTAAATGATATTCATCTTGAAAAACCGCCATTACAGCATCGCCAATAAACTTATCAATACTTCCATTTTGAGCAATAATTTCTTTAACTATAATATCGAAATATTTATTTAAAAGATTTACAACAGCATTGGGTTTTTCTGTTTCGCTAATAGCTGTAAAACTGCAGATGTCGATAAACACAACCGTTGCTTCAATATGTTCACTCACCATGATGGAAGATTCAAACTCTCTACTACCCATAAAGTTCAAAACATTTTCATCAACATACATTTTAAGAATATTATTTTCTTTAATGGCTTTGATAGTGTTTTTTATTTGTTGTACATGTTTTATGGTTTTCTCCATTGTTAATTCAAGGTCGTCGAAATTAACAGGCTTCGTTATAAAATCAAAAGCTCCACGATTCATGGCTGTACGTATATTTTCCATATCACCATAGGCTGATACCATAACTGTTTTTGTAAGTGGATTATCGGCAGAAAGCTTGGTTAACAATGTTAATCCATCCATTTCAGGCATATTAATATCGCTTAAAACTATATCAATATCGGGGTGTTGATGCATTTTTTCTAACGCATCATTTCCATTAATGGCAAAAACAAACTCGTAGTATTGTTCTCTAATTTGTTTTCTAAATTTTTGTTTGATTAGAATTTCTAAATCTGCCTCATCATCAGCAACTAAAATTTTTGTCATGATGCTTTATTTTTTAGTTTCTCTTTTAATGAAATAAAATCAACAGGTTTTGTTAAAAAGTCATCGGCTCCCAATTTCATTGCCTGATTATAATTTTCATCATCGCCATAAGCAGTTATCATCATAACAATGGGTGGTGGTTTTTCAAATTTTTCTTTTATATGTTTTAATAATTCTAATCCACTCATGCCCGGCATGTTAATATCAGATAGAATCAGTACAGCTTCATGATCATGTTCATTCATATATTCTAAAGCTTCTTCGCCAGAAAAAGCAAATGCTAAATCCATTTCGCCACTTTTAATTTCTTTTCTAAAACGTTGTTCAAATAAACCTTGAACATCTTTTTCATCATCTACAACTAATACTTTCATTCAATAATTTTTTAGATTGGTAATATAATTACAAATTCTGTTTTTTCGTTTACAACACTATTCACTTTTAATTCTCCTCCATGTGCTTTTACAATATCATAGCTCAGGCTTAAACCCAAACCAGTTCCCTTGCCAGAGGGTTTTGTAGTAAAAAATGGTTGAAAAATTTTATCGATTACTTTTTGAGGAATGCCACTTCCATTATCGCTTACTTTTATTTCTAATTTACCATTATTTTTTTTAGTGCTTACAGTTACTGTTGGTTCATAATTTTCAATGCCCGATTTTTTCTTTTCATCCACCACATAAAATGCATTGGTAATTAAATTTAAAATTACCCTGCCCATATCTTGTGGAATGACATTTACTTTTTCAAGTGTTTCATCAAAGTATGTTTTCATGGTTGCATTAAACGATTTATCTTTTGCTCTTAAACCATGATAAGCTAATCGCAAATATTCATCAGCTAATTTATTTATATCAGTAGGTTCTTTAATTGAGGTGCTGCTACGACTATGTTGTAACATGCCTTTTACAATGGCATCAGCTCTTTTGCCGTGGTGATTAATTTTTTCTTCATTTTCTTCTATGTCTTTTGCCAATACATTTACTTCATCGTAATTTCCTTTTGTAATTTCTTCCCTCATCTCTGTTATTAATTCTTTATTTACTTCACTAAAATTATTAACAAAGTTTAACGGGTTTTGTATTTCATGTGCAATGCCTGCTGTAAGCTCTCCAAGAGAAGCCATTTTCTCAGATTGTATCAATTGAGATTGAGTTGCTTTTAAGTTAAAGAGTGTGGTTCTTAATTCTGTAGTTTGCTTATCTACCTCATCCTGAAGAATTTTTTGTTGGTTTAAAGCTTGCACCTTTTTTTCTTCGGATAATTGGAGCACCTGATTTGCATTATGTTGTACTTCTGTAATGATTTCTTTAAAACGTATAGAAACATAAACCAGTAATGATAATGGAAATGATATCGCTAGGCATAAAGAAAGGAAACGATCTTTTAAAATATATAATCCTATAAGCAATAAAAGAAAAACCAGAAGCCCTGCCACTACAGCCCACTGAGCACCTTTCAGGTTTTTCCAAGAAGTAACAACATAATATATAAATACAATAAATAATAGGGCAGTAAGTCTTAAATATAAAGGATCACTTATATCGGCAGGCACTAAATAACAACCAAAAAGGAAAATGAAATAAACTACTGAAAAAACTTTAAGTGCTTTTGTAACTTTTCTTTTGAAGATGTTGACAATGAGCAATAACATTAATAAAAAGGATAAGCTTCCGAAAAATGAGCCCATTGTAGCCCAAAATTCCACATAATTCGGCCCCTGTACCCCCCTTAGCTGATAACTACTATAAAATTTAAGAGCTATAGATGTTGTACAAAAAGCGATAATTCTAAGGTTTTTTTCACTTGAATTCTGAAAAAAGAGTATCCAGAAAAACAGACTTAATACAGCACAAATTGAAACAGATATGGTAATTATGGTAATTACTTTTTGTACGTATTCTAAATATAAATTGACGAATTGTGGGCCAGTAATGCTAATAATGTTATCTAAAGAGTTATTAATTTCAGATTTTAATAGGTAAGGAGAAATTGTTGTAGTATAATCTACCACATGAATTGCGATGTTATATGTTTCTCCTGATTTTAAATGATAAGGATTAGTAATTTTTTCCTTAGGATCATTCGATTTAAAAAGTCTTCCGTTATTACCTGTATTTCCAGCAGTTGTTAAAAATTGGCCGTTGATATATAAATCGGTTGCAGCGAAAGATCCTAATCTAAAACCAAATTCTCTGTTGCCTAATGAACTATCAATTCTTATTTTTATTCTAAACCAGCCCTCAACACGTCCATTTTTATCAGCATATTTTACAGAAAGTTTTGAAGGCTTTAATTTTTTCCAATCTGTTACATCGATAGTTTCCTTTGCCCAATTACTATCATTTCCTTGGTGGAAAATCCAACCATCTGCAGATGCAAGAGCATAAGAGTCTAAGTCTTTACTGAAATTTTCAGGTGTAATTATAATTACAGAATCCTGAGCCAATCCAATAAATGGGATGAACAAAAGCAGTACTATTTTTAATACATATTTCATGAAAAGAGTATTTTTAGTTTGCTAATTGAATTATGAAAATACTTCCTTCCCCTTCTTTCGTTTCCACTTTCAACTCTCCATCATGTGCTTTTACAATATCGTAACTTAAGCTTAAACCCAAACCAGTTCCCTTGCCAGAGGGTTTTGTAGTAAAAAATGGTTGAAAAATTTTATCGATTACTTTTTGTGACATGCCACTTCCATTATCGCTTACTTTTATTTCTAATTTACCATTTATTTTTTTAGTGCTTACAGTTACAGTTGGTTCGTAATTTTCAATACCCGATTTTTTCTTTTCATCAACTACATAAAATGCATTGGTAATTAAATTTAAAATTACCCTGCCCATATCTTGTGGAATGATGTTGATGTTGCCAATGCTTTCATCAAAATCAGTTTTCATCGTTGCATTAAATGATTTGTCTTTTGCCCTTAATCCATGATACGCCAATCTTAAATATTCATCAGCTAATTTGTTTATATCGGTAGGTTCTTTAATGGCAGTGCTACTTCTACTATGTTGTAACATGCCTTTTACAATACCATCGGCCCGTTTGCCATGAAAAATAATTTTCTGTTCATTATCGGCAATATCTTTTGCTATGTTGATTGCTTCTTCAATATTTCCTTTTGTTAACTCTTCTTTCATTTCAACAATTAATTCGGCATTTACTTCAGAAAAATTATTAACGAAGTTTAGTGGGTTTTGAATTTCATGAGCAATGCCAGCAGT
Source organism: Chitinophagaceae bacterium (assembly GCA_031430075.1). GTDB lineage: Bacteria > Bacteroidota > Bacteroidia > Chitinophagales > Chitinophagaceae > CAIVPM01. Next base: position 5,551 of record JANPAT010000058.1, read on the forward strand.
GAGCTCTCCTAACGAAGCCATTTTTTCTGATTGAATTAATTGCGATTGAGTTGCTTTCAAGTTTTCAATAGTATCTTGTAATTCTTTTGTTCGTTGGGTAACCTGAATTTCCAATTGTTCGTTTTGCTGTGAGATAAGGAGATTCTTTTCTGCTTCTTTTTCTTTTTCCATACTCTCTCTATCAATAACTTCCTGCAATAATTTTTCCTGAATACTTTTATAACGTTTAAACAATAACCAAGAGAAGAATAGGATAACCCATAAAACACCTATAAGTGTTAGCAATGAGTTCCAATCGTTTGCCCATTGTACAAATGCAGGCTGTTTAACTTTAAAGTATTTATCAGCCAATTGATATATATAGTTTAC
>JANPAT010000059.1:0-2066 GCA_031430075.1 Chitinophagaceae bacterium
GCACAATAAACTTGTAGTTAATTTTTTTGATCATACTTTAAAAAATGAGGAACACAATTAAAAAATCTAAATGTAGAGTTGGGCTATAGTTTGGTTGATTGTGTTTTTGTGAAGGTAAAGATAAACAGTTATTTGATATAGATGATTGGAAGATGAATATTTTTGACCTCACCTAAATCCTCTCCAAAGGAGAGGACTTTAAGAAAATTGTTTTGGAGACTTGGTTAAAACTTTTCAAAAGGAGAGGACTTTATAAGAATTGTTTTATTTTTCGTAAAGGTTTTAAGTGTAAGGTATACCACTTGGGCTGAAGATTGTTGATTTGCCAAGCTTTTCTATCGTTAATATTAGCTTTAATTCTGTTGTTGATGTTTTTTGTACTGGCACCCCCCATTCTAAAATGGACAATAGTTTTATTGAGATAGGAAGCTTTAAGCTGATGCTTATACATGAAACGTAACATTAATTCATAATCTGCAGCACTACCTAAACTTAAATTAAAAACTCCAAATTTTTGATACACTTCTTTTCTTACAAAAAAAGTTGGGTGTGGAGGCATCCAGCCATTAAGAAAATCTTTTAACTGATAGTTGCCTGCAATCCATTTTCTTTTAATCTTATTGATGTTGTTGACATCAACAAAATTTAAATTACCATAAACAATATCGCATTGGGTTTGTTCGAAAGTTTGAGCAATTTCTTTTAAAATATTTTCATCCACATAAAAATCATCACTATTTAAGATACCAATAATATCGCCAGATGCAAGTTGAATGCCTTTATTCATAGCATCGTAAATACCATTATCTTTTTCTGAAACTATTTTTGAAATGTGTGGAAATTGATTAATTACTTCAAGCGTGTTATCCTTACTCAATCCATCAATAATAATATGTTCAACTTTTCCATATGTTTGTGATGCTACACATTGCAAAGTTTCGGCAATGGTAGATGCACTATTATATGTTGCTGTGATGATGGAGATTTTCATTTGTTAGTCGGAAAGTCAAGAAAGTCAGTAGGGTCAGAAAAATCTAAAAGCAAGACAGAAATTCATCATTCAAAATTCATAATTCATCATTCTACTCTTATCTCGTAATTAAACAATTCTCCAAAACCAACATATCCATATTAGTACGTTGAAAACAACTCAATGCTTCTTGTGGGGTATTAACAATTGGCTCGTTTTCGTTAAAAGAAGTGTTGAGTAAAATTGGAATTCCAGTTTTTTCATAAAATTTTGTAATTAATGCATGATATCTTGGAGATGTTGTTGCATCAACAGTTTGCAATCTACCTGAACCATCAGCATGAGTGACAGCAGGAATCAAACTTTGTTTTTCTTTTTTGATAGGAAATACTTTTTCCATGAATGGAACAGGTTCATCTATCTCAAAAAAGTCTTTCACATATTCTTTTAATATTGATGGAGCAAATGGCCTGAAGCTTTCTCTTCTCTTAATTTTCAAATTCAAAATTTCTTTAGCATCATTTCTTCTAGGGTCAGCAAGTATAGATCTTGCCCCCAAAGCCCTTGGTCCAAATTCTGCTCTTCCATTGAACCATCCTACAACACCTCCATTGATTAAACATTCTGTTACTTGATGATAAAGTTCATCATTTTCCAAATTCTTAAATACAACATTTTGTTCAGTCAAAATTTTTTCTATTTCTTCATTAGAACTTTTAGTACCTGTATATGCACTCCAAATAGCTGGTTGTCGTTCTGTTTTTAAAATTTGATGTTGAACAAATAGTGCTGAACCCATTGAAATTCCTGCATCATGACCAGCAGAAGGAATATACACTTCTTTAAAATTAGTGTTACGAGTAATTTTACCATTGGCTACACTATTTTGAGCTACACCTCCAGCTATACAAACATTGGTAAGGCCAGTTCTTTTTTGCAAATGATTTAAAATATGAAAAATTACTTGTTCTGTAAATCTTTGTACAGATGCAGCCAAATCTTTATGATATTGAGATAGTGGTTCATCTTTTGATCTTTCTTTACCAAATAAAGTTTCTAATTTTTCACCAAACAATGGTGGAACAACAGGAATATG
>JANPAT010000060.1:0-5997 GCA_031430075.1 Chitinophagaceae bacterium
GATAGTTTAGGCATTTATGATATTGAAAATAAAAAATTAGAGAAAATTGCTAGAGTAAAAAGTTATAAAGTGCCTGAAAAAGCTGGTGGTTGGTTGGCTTATTTAATGGAAAAATCTTTACCAGAAACTAAGGAAAAAGCAGCATTAGATAGTCTTGCAAAAATTAATGAACTCACTAATAAAGCCACTCAATTACAAAAACAAGTAGATAGTTTAAAAACATTAGTCACAAAAGCACAAGAACAAGGTATCAATATTTTAAATCCTAAAATTGATACCACAGCAAAACCAAAAAAAGAAGATGATATTGAAGAAGGATCAGAATTGGTTTTGAGAAATTTAACTACAGGGAAAGAACAAAAATTTAAATTAACATCAGAATATTTATTTTCTAAAAATGGTAATAAATTCTTGTTGGAAACTACCAAGAAAAATAACAATTCAAAATCAAAAGCTTTAGTAATTGTGCTGGATTTATTGCATCAAAAAAGAGATACCATTTTAACAGAATTTAATGACTCCAAACAATATGCATTTGATACGTCAGGTAATCAACTTGCTTTTGTTGCAGAAAGAGATAGTGCAAAAAAAGAATCGCAAAAATTTTATAAACTATTTTATTATTCAAATGAATTAGATAGTGCAAAAAAGTTGGCTAATAAAACTACAACTGGAATGCCAAACAGTTGGACAGTAAGTGAAAATGGAACTGTTTTATTTAGTGAAACGGGAAAGGGATTATTTTTTGGAACTGCACCCATTCTTATTCCTAAAGATACTTCATTGCCAGAATTTGAAAGAGTAAGTGTTGATGTTTGGCATTATAATGATGATGATTTAATGACAGCACAATTAAAAAATTTAGATAGAGATTTAAAGAAATATTATTTAGCTCGATACGATTTTGAAAATGAAAAAGTAGTTCAATTGGGGAATGAGAATTTAGAAACTATTAGAACTACTTTAGAAGGTGATGGAAATATTTTTTATGCCCTTTCTGATGAAGGTAAAAGAGTTGCAGCTCAATGGCAGGGCTTTACCAAAAAAGATATTTATAAGGTAAATCCTATTACTGGTGAAAGCAAAAAAATAATTGAAAATTTAAAAGGAAATATTTATCCTTCTTACACTGGTAATTATTTATTGTATTATGATGAAATAAAAAGAACTTATAGTTGCTATAGTTCATCAACTCAAAATATTATTGCAGTTGCAAAAGACATTCCATTTGCTTTATATGATGAAGAGAACGATGAACCTGATGACCCCAATGCTTATGGCGTTGTTAAATGGATGCAAGATGATGCTTATGTGTTGATTTATGATAGATATGATATTTGGAAAGTTGACCCCAAGGGCATTGAAAAAAGTGTCAGCTTAACAAATGGAAGAAAAGATAAAACTCAATACAGGTATGCAACAGTTGATAATGAAGAAAAGTTTATAAACCCAAACCAAGAATTATATTTTAAAGCTTACAATGAATTAACCAAAGAAACTTCTTTTACTAAAAAAGTAAATCTCGAAATGAATTTTGAGTTTTTCAATTTTATACCAAAACATTCAAACAATATAGTTGCAAAATCAAAAAAGAATAACAACATTCTTTTTACTTCTGAGAATTTTTCAGAAGCACAAAATTTATTTTCAACTGGAAGAGTTGATACTGTTGAGATAATTAATTTATCTGCTGCTTTAATTAAAAAAGAAATTAAATACAAATCTTTAACTAACCTCAACCCACAACAATCCAACTATCTCTGGGGTTCATCAGAATTGTTTAAATGGAAAGCATATACAGGGAAACTAACAGAAGGTGTTTTATACAAACCAGAAAACTTCGACAGCACCAAAAAATATCCCATGATTGTTTATTTCTACGAACGTAACAATCAAACCTTACATCAATATCAAGCACCAGCTCCAACTCCAAGCAGATTAAATATTCCATATTTTGTAAGTAATGGCTATTTGGTTTTTGTTCCAGACATTTGGTATATCAAAGGTCACCCTGGTAAAAGTGCTTACGATTATATTGTTAGTGGTACAAGAGCTTTAATAAAAAAAGGATTTATTGATAGTACTAAAATTGGATTACAAGGACAAAGTTGGGGTGGTTACCAAATTGCTTATCTCATCACTCAAACAAATTTATACAAAGCTGCTTGGGCTGGTGCACCTGTAAGCAATATGTTCAGTGCTTATGGTGGCATACGTTGGGAAAGTGGCATGAACAGACAGTTTCAGTACGAACTAACACAAAGCAGAATTGGAGCAACGATTTGGGAAAAGCCTAATTTATATATTGAAAATTCTCCATTATTTCATATACCAAAAATTAAAACACCATTAGTAATAATGGCAAATGATGCTGATGGTGCTGTACCTTGGTATCAAGGAATAGAAATGTTTACAGCAATGAGAAGATTAAACAAACCTGTTTGGATGTTGAACTATAATGGTGAAGCACATAATTTAGTTGAAAGAAAAAATAGAAAAGATATTCAAATAAGAGAACAACAATTTTTTGATTGGCTATTGAAAGGAGAAAAACCTGCAAAATGGTTATCAGAAGGTGTTCCAGCAATAATGAAAGGCAGAGATTTAGGATTGAAGAATTAATAAAAGATACAGAATGGCAACTATTTTAGTTACAGGAGGTGCAGGTTATATTGGGTCTCATACCATTGTTGATTTAATTGAACATGGTTTTGAAGTGATTAGTATTGATAATTTTTCAAATTCAAATGAACAAGTTTTTGAAGGAATCAAAAAAATTACACAACAATCCATTATCAATTACAATATTGATTTGACAGACCTTGACGCAACAAGAAATGTTTTTACACAACACCCTGAAATATCAGGCATCATTCATTTTGCAGCATTTAAAGCAGTTGGAGAATCTGTAGAACAACCATTATTATATTATCATAATAACATGAATTCTTTAATCAACATATTAAAATGTGTTGATGAGTTTGAGGTTAAACATTTTGTTTTTTCATCATCTTGCACTGTTTATGGAAACCCAGATGAGTCTTGCGTTACAGAACAAACTCCACAAAAACCAGCAACATCTCCATATGGATACACCAAACAAATTGGTGAAAGAATAATCGAAGATTTTATTCATATCAACCCGAATAAAAAATCAATTTTACTAAGATATTTTAATCCTGTTGGGGCACACTCTTCAGCATTCATAGGAGAATTGCCTATTGGTAAACCCATGAATTTAGTACCAGCAATTACACAAACTGCTATAGGCAAATTACCAAAAATGTTAGTGTATGGAAATGATTATAATACTAGAGATGGAAGTTGTGTTAGAGATTATATTCATGTATGTGATATTGCTACAGCACACACATTAGCTATTGAATATTTGATGAAAGAAAAAAATAATTCCACCCTTGAAGTATTTAATTTAGGTACAGGAAATGGTGTTACAGTTTTAGAAGTTATAAATAGTTTTGAACAAGTAAATCAGATTAAATTAAATTACGAAATTGGCCCAAGACGAGCAGGTGATGTAGTTTCAATTTATGCTAATAACAATCTAGCAAAAGAAAAATTAGGTTGGCAAACCAAATACAACATCAATGATATGATGCAATCTGCTTGGAAATGGCAATTATATTTAAAAGAATTTAATTGTTAATCTTACTATTTTTTCTTCCATAAGAAAAGTACAAGATTAAACCTAAACCCATCCAAACAAAAAACCACAACCAACTGATTGCAGGAATTTCGATCATCAAATACAAACAAGATAAAGCACCAATCACTGGTATCACATTATAACTTCGTAAAAAAGAAAGTACAGCAGTTACAATACTGATAAGGATAAATATTAATAATAAAATTTCTTGATATCCTTCTGAATTCAAATTTGCAAAAGCATCTATTAACCTTGTTCTATACAAATAAATAAACACTGCTATTAATATTGGGATGATGTACTTACCATTGATTTGTGGTAATTTAAATTTTGCATTTACGCCATTTAATTTTGGTAAAGCCAAAACTCCAAAACAAACTAAAACAAAGGCAAATAGCGTTCCTATACTAGTTAAATCTGTAACTATTCCACTTGGAATAAACAAAGACGGAATAGCAACTAAACAACCTGTTATAATTGTTGCAAATGCTGGTGTTTGATATTTTGGATGAACTTTACCAAATTTTTTTGGCAATAATCCATCTCTACTCATACTCATCCAAATTCTTGGTTGACCCAACTGAAATACAAGCAGAACACTTGTTGTAGCAATTACTGCACTTACAGAAATAATGTAACTAATCCATTTTAAATTTACTTGTTGAAAAACAAATGCCAAAGGATCATCAACTTTTAAATTTTTATAATTCACCATTCCAGTTAAAACCAACGCAATTAAAATATAAAGAATAGTACAAATAACTAAAGAATAAATCATACCACGTGGTAAATCTCTTTGTGGATTTTTACACTCTTCTGCAGTTGTAGAAATAGCATCAAAACCAATATAGGCATAGAATACAGCTGAAACTCCTGCCAAAACTCCTCCAAATCCATTGGGCATAAAAGGATCCCAATTTGCAGTATCAACATAAAAGAAACCTAAAACTATCACTAAAACAATTACAGATACTTTTAATATCACCATCGCATTGGTACTCTTTTTACTTTCTTTAATTCCTATATATGCTAGAGCTGTAATTAAAACAACAATTATGAATGCAGGTAAGTTAAATATAATATGTTTTCCAAAAATAGTTGGTGCATTATTCCATAAATTCAAAGCAAATTGTTGCGATTCATTTAAAGTAACACCACTTGATATTAACTGAGTAGCTTCTTTAAATTTGGAAGAGGCAGTAAAAGGATCTGTTAATAACCAAGTGGGCAAATGCAATCCTAAACCTTCTAATAAATTATTAAAATAGCCACTCCAACTTATTGCAACAACAATATTTCCTATGGAATATTCTAGTATCAATGCCCAACCAATTATCCAAGCAGCAATTTCACCAAATGAAACATATGCATAAGTGTAAGCACTACCAGAAATTGGAACACGACTAGCAAACTCTGCATAACACAATGCACTAAAACCACAAGTAATAGCAGTAATTACAAACAAAATATAAATTCCTTGACCACCATTAAAAGCTGCAGTACCAATGGTTGAAAAAATTCCAGCTCCTACCACAGCTGCAATTCCCATCATAGTTAAATCTTTTACTGTAAGAACTCTGTTTAACCCACCTGAATGTGCTTCACTTGATGCAGCATCAGCAACTATTTTTTCAATATTTTTTTTTCTGAAAAGAGATGAAATCATGTTGTTTTATTTCAATTTTAATTCAATATTTTTCAATTCACAATCATCAAATTAACTAATGCTCTCGATCAATTAAATAATGTGCTAATTCTATTAAAGGTTTTTTACGCAATGTAACCACTGCAATATCTTCTAAATGTTGCATGGCTGTATCGAAATATTTTTGTTTTAAATTTTTTGTCCATTCCTTAACATTACAAGCATTATATATTTCTAAAACTTGTTCCACTTTATTTGAAGGATTTTCCTTCATCAATTGATATTACTTTTCTTTTTGAGTTGATGATGCAACTTCTAAAGAATGTAATAACAAAAATGTTTTTTTATTTTGCTTGATATCTCCACCAACTTCCTTACCAAATTTTTCTGGATCTCCAAAAGCGTCTAAATAATCGTCTTGAATTTGAAATGCAATTCCTAAATTCAATCCAAACTGATATAAATGATTGCAATTTCCTTCGCTTGCTCCACCAATAATTGCACCCATTTGCAAAGCAGCAGCCAATAAAACAGATGTTTTTAATTCAATCATTTTAATATACTCAGCTAAAGAAACTTCTTGTTGATTTTCAAAATCCATATCTAATTGCTGACCTTCACAAACTTCAATAGCTGTTTTATTAAACAATTGTAAGATGCTTTGTAGATATTGAGGTTGAATTTTATT
>JANPAT010000061.1:0-1582 GCA_031430075.1 Chitinophagaceae bacterium
AATTAAACGAGCACTATGTAAAAAATTATAAATCATCATTGGTTTGAAAACATTCAATTCAAAATGGCCATTACTACCTCCAATATTAATAGCTACATCATTACCCAACACTTGTGCTGCTATCATAGTTAAAGCCTCACATTGAGTAGGATTTACTTTGCCAGGCATGATAGATGAGCCAGGTTCATTATCTGGTATAAATAATTCTCCAATACCACTTCTTGGACCAGAAGAAAGTATTCTAAAATCGTTGGCAATTTTCATTAAACTAACAGCAACAGTTTTTAAAGCACCATGAGATTCTACAATAGCATCATGAGCAGCTAAAGCTTCAAATTTATTTTCGGCAGTAATAAATGGTAAACCAGATAATGTTGCAATATGTTTTGCAACTAATACATCGTAATTGTCTGGTGTATTTATTCCTGTTCCAACAGCAGTGCCACCTAAAGCCAATTCACTTAAATGAGCTAAAGTATTTTTAATGGCTTTTAAACCATGATTAAGTTGAGATACATAACCACTAAATTCTTGACCAACTGTTAATGGAGTAGCATCCATAAAATGTGTTCTACCAATTTTTACTACATGCATAAACTCTTTGCTTTTTGCTGCAAGTGTATCTCTTAGTTTTTCAATTCCAGGAATGGTTTGTTCTACTAAAATTTTATATGCTGCAATGTGCATGGCTGTTGGAAAAGTATCGTTACTGCTTTGAGATTTATTTACATCATCATTTGGATGTAAAAATTTTTCTTTATCGGATAATGAGCCGCCATTTAACACATGTGCCCTATAAGCCACTACTTCATTTACATTCATGTTGCTTTGTGTGCCACTACCAGTTTGCCAAACAACTAAAGGAAATTGCTCGTCCAAATCTCCTTTTAAAATTTCATTACAAACCACGCCAATTGCATTTTTCTTTTCATTTGAAAGAACCCCTAATTCATTATTTGTAATTGCTGCAGCATGTTTTAAAATAGCAAATGCCTTAATAATTTCCTTGGGCATTTTGTTAATGTCTTGTGCTATTTTAAAATTATCAATGCTACGTTGAGTTTGTGCACCCCAATACACATGAGCTGGAACTTGAACTTCACCCATGGTATCTTTTTCTATTCTGTATTCCATAAAATTTGGTAATGATGATTAATTAGAATGCAAAATTACTAGCAATACATTAGAGTAAATAAATTTCAGCAATAAATAAAGATGATGTTGGTCAGATTACAACACATTTAATATTTGTTCCTTCATTTTTTCTAACTCATCTTTCATTTGTACTACTAATTTTTGTATTTCGGCATGATTAGCTTTTGAACCTGTTGTATTAATTTCTCTCCCAAATTCTTGAAGTACAAATGAGAGTTTTTTGCCTTTACTTTTTTCTAAACCTTTTAAAAGTTCTTTAAAATATTGAATATGATTTTTGAGTCGAACTTGTTCTTCGCTGATATCAATCTTTTCAATGTAGTAAATCAATTCTTGTTCTAAACGATTGGCATCATAATTTTCTTTACCTACATTTTCTTCTAAAACTTTTATAAACCCTTCTCTAATTTTTTCTCTGCGTTGTGGT
>JANPAT010000062.1:0-7019 GCA_031430075.1 Chitinophagaceae bacterium
CCTTTCCAATCTAAAGGATAAGCTAAATTAGCAAAACTTTCAGCACTTGTATCAACAGGTAAATCTTTTGAAGGTAAAATCACCGTTTTAGGAACGGGTACCCCAATTTTTGTAGCTAAACAATTATTAAAAAATTTTTCATCAGCACTCCACCAAAATGGATTATTAATTACAGCAGTACCACACAAAGCAGCATTTTTTAAATATGCTCTATAAAACGGAACATCCTGACTAATTCTATCAATAATAACAGCATATTCTGTTGGCTCACCCTGCATTACTTTATCAATTGAAACAGGCTCAGCCATTATTCCTTTAACTTTTTTGCCATTTATTCTTTCAACAATTGCTTCAGGAAAGCTTCTTTCTTTTCCATGTAATATGCCAATTTTTTTCATAAGCTTTAAATTAGTGTGTTAACAACAATAATAATTCAATTATACAATGTATCAAAATAAATTAATATGATTATTTTATGCTTTATTAAAACCCAAGATTAATTTAACCCTATTTTTGAGAACTTGGTATAAAGAAAATATATGGTAGATGTAAGATTAGAAATAGTAAAATCAGTTTTAAATATTGAACAGCATATTATTTACTCTAATTATTTGGAAAGAGAGGTGATTTATGATGTTTACTATATGCCAGAATTTCTCCAATCAAATCCTAGTTTATTGTTAATCAATGATGGCCAAGATTTAGTTAAAATGCAATTTGAAACTATACTTTCTCCATTATTAGAAACACAAGAAATTACTCCAATTTTTTGTGTAGGTATACATTGTTCTGCCGAGAGAAAAAAAGAATATGGAACTAGCTATACTTCAGATTACAAAGGCAGAGGCAATAAAGCAGGCCTGTATACAAAATTTATTTTCGATGAATTATTACCTCAAATAAGAACAAAATATTACAACATTAATTTTAAAGAAAAATCATTTGCTGGTTTTTCATTGGGTGGTTTAAGTGCCTTAGATATTGTTTGGAACCATGCTGCTGAATTTGAAAAAGTTGGCGTTTTTAGTGGCAGTTTATGGTGGAGGAGAAAAGCTTATGATGATGGATATGAAGATGAAAAAGATAGAATAATGCATTTACAAATTAACCAAGGCATCATGTACCCTTGGTTAAAATTCTTTTTTCAAACAGGAGTATTAGATGAAAAAGCAGATAGAAATAATAATGGTATTATTGATAGTATAGATGATGCCTTAGATTTAATAAAAGAATTAAAAACCAAACGATATCCTAATACTAGCATTGAATATTTACAAATGAATGATGGCAGACATGATGTTGCTACTTGGGCAAAAGCCTTTGTACCTTTTTTAAAATGGGGTTGGAAAAAATAATATACCACTTATCATTTTTCACATCTTTATACAACTAGTTGCTTAATTAAATTGTCTATATTATAACAGTTTATGAAACTATTTTTTTCATTTATTATTCTATTATCATGCAGTAGCTGTTCAATTCTTCATAAAAGCAGCTTTCCAACCCCCGAGAAAATTACTCGTTTTTCATTTGTAATGCTATCGGGTGGTACGGTAATAGTAAAAGCTCAGTTCGAAAATTTTCAAGACTCACTCAATTTTGTTTTTGATACAGGTAGTGGTGGCATTTCGTTAGATTCAACAACCGTAGAAACAATGGGTTTAAAAAGTATTAAAACAAACAGAATAATTAAAGGAATTGCAGGAAGCAAAAAAGTAGATTTTATTTACAAAAAATCACTGAAATTTCCAGGATTACAAGTTGATAGTTTAGATTTCCATATTAATAATTATGATATACTTACAAGTTCATATGGCTTAAAAGTAGATGGTGTTATTGGCTTGAGTTTTTTACGTAGATATATTATTAATGTTAACTACGATGATAGATATATTGAAATTTTTTCTCCTGGAAAAGTAAATTATCCTAAGGGAGGACATCTATTACACCCTAAGTTTTATGGGCTTCCTGTAATTCCAACAACGATAAAAGATAATATAGTTTCTAATACAGACTTGATTTTTGACACTGGTGCTGGATTAAATATGTTACTAAGTGAAGAGTATGTAGAAGACAGTACTATTTTGAAAAAGAAAAGAAAACTTTTTGTTACACAAGCCGAAGGTTTAGGTGGCAAAAAAATGATGCATACTACCGCTATAAAAAGCTTAAAAGTTGGACCATACAAATTTAGATGGGTACCAATTTACATTTTTAAGGACGATAATAATATAACAAGCTATCCTAAAATGGGAGGTGTTTTAGGTAATGATATATTAAGAAGATTTAATTTGATAATCAATTATCCTAGCCAAGAAATTTTTATAAAACCAAATACACATTTTCTTGACGAGTTTGATTATTCATATACTGGCTTAGGCTTATACCAAATTAATGGATATATCGTGATAGAAGATATTGTAGAAAATAGTCCAGCTGAAAAAGCTGGTTTTAAGCCCAACGATATCATTTTTTCTGTTGATAACAATTTTACCAATAACTTACAAACTTATAAACAAATTTTACAAAGTGCGGGCAGCACAATAAAAGTAATTGTTATTAGAAATAAGGAACTGCTTTCTTTAATTTTAGAAATAAATCATATAATGAAATAAATACATACCCTAATTATACATTGAAATTACCCTTTCTGACTAGTAATTTTTTTAAAACTTTCTATCATTTAATAATCAAAGAAAACTCAATCTTTAACTTCTCCCACGCAATAGCAATTTTACCATTGCTGCCTTTACCGTTTTCTATAAAATATTGAAGCCGTTCTGTATGTTTATTTTTAGTGGGCTTAACTTTAATTCTTACCACATCCTCATTTTCATCATATTCGGATGCTAAATGTTGTTTCCAGTTTTTGTTGATGATAATAGTCCATTCCTTTTTACTAGGGATAGTAAAAAATGCATACTTACCTGCTGGAATTTCTTTTCTATTTATAACAAAGGGTTTACTTATTTCAATGGTAGTAGCATCGTGTGCCCCTGTAACCCATACTTCATCATAAGGAACCAGACCACCCCATATTATTCTTTTACGAACGCCAGGTGAATGATAATTAATTTTTATACTATCAGCATTAAACACAGCAACAGCCATTGATTTAATACTTTTTTTACTGGTATCTTTTACAAGATTTGGGTTGTAACACACTTCTTCTTTTTTTGGTTGCTGAGCTTTTAAAGACATTAAAGAAGCTGATAGTACAATTAATAAAACGCCAAGTTGAAAGTAAATTTTCATGATTTATTTATTAGATTATTTTATTTTGCTAGCACTGATAATCTGAACTTCACCAAACATGGTTTTGAATCGTTTTTTTATTCCTACATTTTCAAATCCAACATCAGAAATCAATTCAGGTAATAACCCTTTTGCATTTGCATCTGTTTGTGTAAAACCATCCAAACTTCTTACAATATTAAAAAGTATTCGTTGTAACCATGAGGTTGAACGACCAAAATCTGCAACAATAAATTTTCCATTATTATTTAGGATTCTGAAAATATCAGCCAGTGCCTTTTGCTTTGTTTCGGTATCAAGGTGGTGAAAAACAAGACTGGAAATTACTATATCAAAAGTATTATTTTGGAATGGAAGTTTTACACCATCGTAGTTTAGCAATTTAATATCTAAGTTTTCTTCTTTTATCTTCTTTGTAGCTTTTTCTAATATCTCTTCATCCACATCAATACCAGTTACAGTTATTTCTGGGCATATTTGTTTTACCATAATAGTTAAAGTAGCAGTGCCACACCCAAAGTCTAAAAGATTTGCAGTTGCTGAAACATCTGCAGTTGCAATTAATGTCTGCTTAATCACTTTCTCAGGCATCGTGAAATTTATAAAAAAATCATACACTGGAGTTAGACATTTGTAACGGAGGGCAGGTATATATTTAACTGTGTTCATAATAATTTATCATTGAACTTGCTTTAACTTATTTTTTTATAATTCAATTAAAGTTAACTGCAAGTAGTTACATTGTAAAAAATATAGTGCTGGTTACTTAATTTACTTTATCAATCTCACTTCTGCAATTGCACTAAACGAATATAATTTTCCTGAATTAATTTCTAAACATTCATATCGCTTTCTTCTCTTTGCTCCTTTTTTAAATATTTTTCCTTTTTCAGTCTCAAACAATATACCCTCAGCAAGTTCTTGTATAGTTAATACATTATCTTTTTTAACAACATTATAATTTCGTAGTACACTTAGTAAAGCTGTTTCTCCATTTGCCGTAGCAGCAGGATTATGAACAGTTTTTAACAACTCTTGTGTAATATCGTTAGGAAATATATTTTTTTGAATAAAATGCATTAATAAATTTTTGTAAGCTACTTTCCATTCTTTACCATGTGCACCTACCCTATTTCCAAATTGTTCAAAAGTTAGTAAATGTGCTAATTCGTGCAACAGTGTTATTAAAAATTCATACTTATTTAAGTTGCCATTAATGCTAATTCTATGATTTTTATTTAGGGCATTATGTCTATAATCGCCTAATACAGATTTTCGTTTTTTAGTTACAGTTAAATGAACATGATACAAGTTAATGTAATGAACTACATCTTCAAAGCTGCTTTCAGGAATATAAGCAGCTAAAGCACTCATGGGATGCTCAGTTTTTGCCATCGTTTCTCTTCATTTTTGTTGCAATTCTTACTTCAATAATAGAGTAAATTAAATACAAAATCATACCACAAAAAATACCATAAGAATTCCTTTTTTCGCCAGCAACAACTAAGTAAATAAGTATGGCAATAGATATCACCATTAACTTTATTAAAGTGCCCCCCATTACACTTCTAACAGCAGCATTTGGATTTTTATTTTGCAAGGCTTTTTTGTGTAATGCAATGTTGATAGAGCTCAAAATAAATAATAGGAAATTTGAAACAATAATAACATCTGCATTAATTTGATGATTTTGTAACCAAGTTTTTAAAGGAATTATAGTACAATTCACCACCACAAAGCAAACAAACAATGGAATAGTTTTTTTAAAATAAGATTCTTGTTCTTGCATAATTATTTTTTAGAAGAAACTTCTTTTATTAAGTTTAAAACAATATTTATGATGACTAAAATTGAAAGACCCACTGTAATAAAAGGAAAAGAAAATTGAAACTTGTTATCTAACCATTTGCCAGCAAAAAAAGCAATGAAAATACCCACTAAAATTTCCAAGGCGAGACTAACATATTTAAATGTTGGCTTTTTATTCATATCCATCATCTTCTTCTTTTTTTCTTTACTTTTTTAACAGGTGGAGGATTAAAACGATCATCATAAGCTTCACTTTTTTGAATATTTAAACTTGTAGTATCTAAAACAAGTGTTGTACCACCTGAAATAGCAGTAGTAATTCCTTCTAAATATTTATCTTTAAAAGTAATGGCTTGTTCTAATGAATCGGTTCTAAACTTTAACAATTGTAATTGGGTTAATGTGTGTTTATTTCCATACCCTGGTATGTAATATTTAAGGGGAGTAAACACCAGCAAACAGGTGGTTAAACCTACTAATAATACAAAAGTTGAGCTGAGTACAACGTAGACACTTACACGAGTTAATTTAAAAGTAACAATTTCCTCAAAAGTATCATCATTCATCACAACTAAGCGATACTTATTTCTTAGTCTTTTTATTGTTGTATTTTCGGTTAGCTTTGTCATCTGTTAAAACAAAATTAAAGATATCATTCCTTTTGCTAAAAACTTTGATTATGTAAAAATAACTTTACTTTTAAATTTCGGATTATTTACACAATTAGTATGAAATTATCTTTTAAAGAACCCTTGTTATCTGCTTTATTTTTAGTTCTTGTTTTCTCAGCATCCTCCCAGCCTAATACATCAATTGATTTAGAAAAACAAAAGCCAGAAAAATATAGAGAAAAACTGTTGAATGCAGAAAAAACTGAAGATAAAAAAATCAGTGGCATAAAACGCTTTTTCAATAACACTTACACACATTATAACTACTACTATAATGCCAATGTAAAGTTTAATGAAATTATTGAGAAAGCGAAAGAAAGTTTTAATGACGATTATACAAAATTACTTCCTTTTTATAATTACACTTTAGCAACAACTGCACAAGATAAAAATATAGATTCCATAATTTATAAATGCAATGCTGGAATTTTATTACACGATTTAAGGTCTGATTGGGTGGATGATTTATATATGCTTTTAGGCAAGGCTTATTTTTTACGACAAGATTTTGATTCGGCTTATCGTGTTTTTCAATATTTAAATTATATCTATGCCCCAAAAGATGATGGTTATGATATTCCTATTGGCAGTAATAGTAGCAATACGAATGGCATTTTCTCTATCTCTACAAATGAAAAAGAAAGACCTTTTTTACAAAAAATTATCAGAAGTCCTTTAGAAAGAAATGAATCTTTATTATGGATTATTAGAAATTATTTAGAACAAAATAAATTAGGTGAAGCTGGTGCTTTGATTTCAATTTTAAAAGTAGATCCATATTTTCCAAAGCGACTAAAAACAGATTTGTTTGAATTGGCAGCATATAGCTTTTATCTTCAAAAAAACTATGATAGCTCTGCAACGCAATTAGAGAAAAGTTTAAGCAATGCAGAAAATAAAATAGAAAAAACCAGATGGGAGTTTTTATGTGGCCAATTGTATCAGCTTGCAGGCAAATTTGATCAAGCAAATAAAATGTTTGAAAAAGCCATCAAACATGCTTCAAATCCTATGATAGAAGTTTATGCTAACATGTATATGTTACAGCAGTTCTCAGATACTACTATTACCAATTTAAAAAATTATGGAAGTATTGAAAAACTACATTCACTAGCTAAAAAAAATAGATTCTTTACATATAGAGATGTTATTTATTATGCAGCAGGCAATTTAAGTTTACAACAAAATAAAAAAGACGATGCTGCAAATTATTTTTTAAAAAGTGCTACTGCTTCAATAGATAATCCTACACAAAAAAATAAAAGCTTCTTAGCTTTAGCCGAT
>JANPAT010000063.1:0-4830 GCA_031430075.1 Chitinophagaceae bacterium
AGGAGTGAATAGTGTTGGATTAAAAAGAAGAGGATTTTCTGTAAATCAAATCAATCATATTTTAGATATCTACAGATTTATTTATAACAAAGGTTTAAACACTTCTCAAGCATTAGAATATATTGAAGAAGAAATAAGTGCAAGTGATGAAAGAGATGAAATAGTAACTTTTATCAGAGAAAGTGGACGAGGAATTATCAAAAGATTTTCTAAAAGTAATGGAGAGGAATAATTCTCTATACAAATTTCAATTTCCCCAACTTTATTAGAGCTTTATAAATCAAGTCAAGGTGCATGCTTTGAATAATTTGTTGTGTATTCACAAGTTCAATGACTTCATCAATAGTCATTAAATACACTTCAATATCTTCACCTTCATCAAAGTTTTGTTCAGCTATTTTTTCTCCACCTGTTGCTAAAAAATAATGCATTAAATTACTATTGGTAGAAGGGTTTGCTGATGACGTGCCCATAAATTCATAATTACTAAAAGCATAGCCTGTTTCTTCTAATAATTCTCTGGCAATTGCATCTTGTAATGTTGCATCAGTTTTATCTACACAACCACCTGGAAGTTCAAAATGAGTTTGTCCTAATGCATATCTAAACTGTCGTTCAATAATAACTTTTCCATCTGTGGTTAAAGCAAAAGCTGTAACCCAATCAGGAAATTCATACACATAATAAGGCTCTATAATTTTACCATCAGGTCGTTGACAAGTATCTGCTTTTATAGTTGCCCAAGTATCTTGTAAAATATACTTCGAATCAATTTTTTTCCAAGATAAATCTCTCATGTTTTTAGTTTAGAGTTTTGGGTTTTGGGTTTACAGTTATTAGTAATAAAATATAATTAAAAATTTAAAACTGATAATTATATAAAAACAACAATCCCATATTCATCATTAATAATTTACAATTCACAATTTATAATTACCCCCTACTCCCATTTAAAAAATTTATATACCAAAGCATAAACTACAATAAACCAAATACCAATAACAGCAATATTATCCCAACAATCTAAAATTCCTAAACCTTCAAACGAAATTTTACGCATGGCTATATTAAAATGTGTTAAAGGTAAAAGCTTACATAATGTTTGCATCCAAGCAGGAAAAACATTTATAGAAAAAAAAGTTCCAGAAAGCAAAATTTGAGGTAAGCTAAATAAATTAATCAATAATGGAATGGTGGAATCTGCTTTAACGATACTCGAAAAAATTAAACCAATACCCATTAACATTAGTAACATGAATAATGTAAGAAACATAATTTCTATAAATGTTATAAAGCCATGTGCTAACGTAAACCCTAAAAAATATTTACCAATTACTACTAACACAACAACATTGATAATTTGAAATACTAATCGACTAAAACCTATGCCAAATAAGATATTTAAACGATTGATAGGTGATGCATAAAACCGTTTTAAAACCAATTGTTCTCGTAAATTGTAAAAAGTGAAAGCCACACCAAATAGTGTTGAAAATAAAATTGAAAACCCTATTTGACCAGGAAGTATAAAATCGATTTGTTTAAACGTTCTTATTTCATATACTCGTTTACTAATGCTAATTAAATTTTCTTTTTTAGGATTGATAGCAGCTTCGTATTTATCTGCAATATTTTCTAATACTGGTAATATTGTAGTGAGCTCAGGAGTTGAAGCTGTTGTTGCAGTTACATTTATTTGATATTTTTTATGTAACTGTATTGAATCTAAACTTGGGGTAATTAATAAAACTGCTGCAATTCTTCCTTTTTCTAAATCTGATCTTTGTTTTGCTGTATCATTATATTCAACAAATTTGAATAATGGATTTTGTTTTAAACTTTGATATAACAATGTATTTGAAGTGTCAGAATTTTTATCTAATACTACTTTAAAAGCTTGTACTCCTCCTCTACCAAAAGAACCAAAAATCCAAATAAAAACCAAAGGAAAAATCAAGCTAAAAAAAATGGCTCCTGGATATTTTATAATGGCTAATAAACTGGCTTTTGTAATGGCTTTTAATGCTGTTAGTTGGTTGTAATTGTTAGGCATATTACTTACGAATGTATGTGTAAATAAAATAAAAAAAGCTACAGAAAAAATCTGTAGCTTTAAAATAATATCTCTAAGTTTTAATTCATCATCTCAACACTTCTATTAATAAAGTTGGTGAGTTCTGAGCCTTTTAATAAACCCTGAGAAAGTAATGCCAAGTCGGCTAAATTTCTTACTTGTTTTTGTTGTTTTTCGGTATCGGTTTCTTTTAATAAATTTTGATAGATAGGATGATTACCATTAATAGTTAATGTAACTTCATCTGGCATTGAACCATAAAAGCCCATCATTCCACCACCTCCAATTGCTGCCATATCTTTCATACGTCTCATAAACTCTGGTCTTGTTGCAACAACTGGTGCAACATCTGTACTTAATCCTTTTACCTCAACAGTTACATGTAAATCGGCAGGTTTAACTTCGAACAAAGTTTTTAATTGTTCTGTTTCTTCTTTGCTTAAAACACTATCAACTGCTTCTTGTTTATCAATTAAATTATCTGCAATATCTGCATCTACTCTAACAAAACTTGTATTCTCCCATTTCATTTCCATATTGTTGATGAAACTAGCATCCACCAAAGTTTCCATTTTAGTTACAATATAACCCTTTGCTGTAGCTGCTTGTATGTAAGCATCTTGTTGAACAGGATTTGTAGTGTATAAAATAATTTGTTTGCCTTCTTTATTTTTTTGATTGGCTTCAGTTGCAGTTTTATATTCATCAATAGTATAAAACTTACCAGCAGTATCTTCCATAACAAAAAACTTGTTGGCTTTTTCAGCAAACTTGTCGTCAGTCATCATACCGTATTTCACAAACAATCCTAAACTCTCCCATTTACTTTGAAAATCTTCTCTTTCTTTATTAAAAATTTCTTCTAATTTATCTGCAACTTTTTTGGTGATGTGAATGTTGATTTTTTTAACATTCGGATCGCCTTGTAAATAACTTCTACTTACATTTAATGGAATATCTGGACTATCAATAACTCCATGCAACAACATTAAAAATTCTGGAACAATTTCTTTTACTTCATCAGTAACAAAAACTTGATTGCTGTATAATTGAATTTTATCTTTTTGAATTTCGTAGCTCTGTTTAATTTTAGGGAAGTATAATATACCTGTTAAATTGAAAGGATAATCTACATTTAAATGAATCCAGAACAATGGAGTTTCACTAAAAGGATATAATTCTTTATAAAAATTTTCGTAATCTTCTTTTGTTAATTCACTTGGCTTTTTTACCCAAATTGGTGAAGTGTTATTGATAGATTTTTCTTCAGCATTTTCTGTTTTTTCCTCAGCAACATCTGTAAAATAAATAGGTATTGGTAAAAATTTACAAAATTTATCTAATACTGCTTTCACTTTATGTGCTTCTAAAAACTCTTTACTTTCTTCATTAAGATGCAAAATAATTTTTGTACCTCTATCTTTTTTCTCTACTTCGTATAATTCAAATTCAGGACTTCCATCACAACTCCAATACACTGTTGGTTCATCTTCATTATGACTTTGAGTAATTACTTCAACTTTTTCTGCCACCATAAATGCACTATAAAACCCCAAACCAAAATGACCAATAATATTAGCGTCTTTATATTTTTCTAAAAATTCTTCAGCACCACTAAAAGCTACTTGGTTTAAGTATTTATCAACCTCTTCTTTACTCATACCAACACCTCTATCACTAATAGTTAATGTTTTTTCTTTAGCATCTAAAACTACATCAACTCTTAAATCGCCAAGTTCACCTTTAGCTTCACCAATACTAGAAAGTGTTTTTACTTTTTGTGTAGCATCGGTAGCATTGCTTATTAATTCACGTAAAAAAATGTCATGTTCACTATAAAGGAACTTTTTAATAATTGGAAAAATGTTTTCCGTACTTACTCGGATTTGTCCTTTTTGCATATTGGTTATTTTATTTTTTGTTTTTATGTTTTAAACGTTTCTCGTTACTTGTTACTCGTTTGTTGAATAATGGATAAACAGTACAAGAGTGCGACGCAACGGCAGCTAAATTTTAATTCTGCTGTTGATTACATCATTTTATTCTTCACTTCATCTATTTTCAAACAAAATACCAAACAGCCATTTGCTGACATGATGACAAATAAAAAGAGCCTTGAAAAATTCAAAGCTCTTTTAGAATATTTTAGAATGTATAATGAATTAATCTGGCACCACTAATTTATTATTGCTTCTATTTAAATCTGCCATACGCTGGCTAGGATCTATTTCAATACTTTTTATTTCATTAATTCTTCTGCTAGTTTCAAACATATATTCTGGATGTGTCCATCTCCATTCTGGTTGCATTATTCTGGTTAAGTTGTTTTCTGCTGGCTTATTGCCATACATTAAACTTAGTGGTATGTAATGCAATTCTTGGCTTCCATCTCTATAAGTAATTACAACATCTAAAGGCATTGGTACTTTACCAATTCTTTTTAATGCAATTTGTGTTTTGCCAGTAACGCTATCCAAATTTATATTGCCAACTGAATAATCAATTGTTTTGGTGCTGTTAATCCAATATTCTTTGTACCACTGTAATGCAATACCAGTATGCTTTTCAGCTACTCGTACAAAATCGTTGGCATTGGGATGTTTAAACTTCCATTGATTATAGTAGGCTAATAAAATTTCATCTCTTTGTTTATCTCCGACTATATATCCTAACTGATTAATGAATACTGAACCTTTACTATATGCTGCCAAACTGTAACCAAAATTGGTATTAAAATGATCGGCATGTGTGGTCAA
>JANPAT010000064.1:0-3555 GCA_031430075.1 Chitinophagaceae bacterium
CATCTTTCATTACCCTTCATCAAACATCATCTTGCTAAAAACGTATATATTAAATGTGCTACAAAAACAGCTGCTCAAATTGATGGTGAATTATTTTGGGCAAATGAATTTAAAATTTCGATTATAGAAAAAAAATTGAAATTTTTAGTATAGGTAATTTTTTAAAAATCTTCTAACTAGAATTTATTTCATATATTAGCTTTTCAATTAATCCAGTACATGTCTGAAACGGCTTTAATAGAAGATTGTATCAATAATAGTTCTGTTGCACAACGTGAGTT
The DNA here is from genome assembly GCA_031430075.1 of Chitinophagaceae bacterium. Classification (GTDB taxonomy): domain Bacteria; phylum Bacteroidota; class Bacteroidia; order Chitinophagales; family Chitinophagaceae; genus CAIVPM01. The sequence continues at coordinate 282 of JANPAT010000064.1, forward strand.
GTATAATAGGTTTAGTGGAGTATTATTTGGTATTTGCTACAGATATGCATCATGTAGGCAAGATGCAGAGGACATGCTGCAAGAGGGTTTCATTAAAATATTTACTAAAATTTCAAGTTTTGAAAATAAAGGCAACTTTGAGGGTTGGATGAAACGTGTAATGGTGCACACTTGTATTAACTACTTAAAAAAGAATAAAAAATTTGATTCAATCATCAGCTTAGATGAGGTTTTCCACCTAGAAATAAATGAAGAAAGTATTGCAAGCAAATTGTTAGGTAAGCAAGTGATGGAATGTTTACGTTTATTACCTATTGGTTATAGAACAGTAGTAAATTTATACGCCATTGAAGGCTATAATCATAAAGAAATTGGTGATATGTTAGAGATTGGAGAAAGTACAAGTAGAAGTCAGTATATAAGAGGAAAGAATGTTTTGGAAAGTATTTTAGTTAAAGAACAAATCATTAAACCTAATGTTGAAAGGGTTGAATGGTTGGCATATTTGAATAATTAAGATGATTTTTAACAGAGGAAATAGAAATGAAGATTTTGAGGGTTTACTTAAAAAAGAAGCCTCTAAATATCGTATGTACCCCTCTGAAAAGATTTGGGAAAATATTCGAGATGAAATACAACCAGAAACAAAATGGCCAGCATTAATAACCATTTTTGTTTCTATAGTTTTAGCACTTACTATTTCTACAATTATTAATTATCCGGTTGAAAAAATTGGATCAAATAAAATCGCAAGTATTATTTCCATTAAAACAGAAACTTTTAATAATGGAGTTATTGCAACTCCAACTTTTTTAGCTCAAAATTTTTATGACAAAAAAGTAATTCATAAAAGTAATTACAGAAATGTAAAAATCATCAAACTTGAAACCGTTGCTTTACATTCAATTTCAAATAATAAAAAGAATGTAGTGAAAGAAAATTCTTTAGAAACTGTTGAAATGAAAACAACAAATGTTTTAATAAATGATGAAATCCAAAAAGCTAATGCTTTACAATTAATAAATGAAAAAGTTAATAAAGTAGATTTACCATCTGATGTTGGTAATTTAAATATTGATTTATCAAATTTTATTAAAAACGATTTTCATAATCAACAATTCAAATCAAGTTTAACTGAAAATGGATTAGATTTTCAGAAGAAACTAAATAAGAAAGCAAATAATAAATGGAGTGTTCAATATTATGTTACACTTTCAAATAGTTACAGAACATTAGATGATGATAAGTCTAGAGCAAAATACTTATCAAGCCTTTCTGATAGATTAGCATTAAATAAAAATGTTAATGACGTTGTATTTCATAAACCTATGTTAGGTGCTGAAATTGGAGGAGCTGTTTTATACCAAATAGCAAAAAAATTATATTTAAAAGCCGGTATTCAATTTGATATTCGACAATATAATATTGATGCATTTAATGCATACGGTGCTGCAAACATTAACTATGTAAATAATAATCAATTAAATACTTATTCAGCAATTTCAGGCTTTAGTACCAATTTTGAAAATGCCTTAGGTGCTAAAACTACTCTTCAAAATAAACTATACGAGTTATCAATTCCTATTGGACTGCAATGGGATGTTATTGATGGACATAAATGGGGATTAAGCTTCTCAGGCTCTATTCAACCAACTGTTGCATTGAATAGAAGCAACTACATAGTATCTACAGATTATAAATATTACACAGATGCTAGCCCTTTCTTCAGACGTTTTAATGTGAATGCTAGTACTAATATGTTTTTTACTTTAAAAACTAAAAATCTAAAATGGTTCTTAGGTCCCCAAGTAAGATTTCAACAACTTCCAACCTACAACGATTTATATCCTATTAAAGAATACAGAATTGATTATGGTATACAAATAGGATTTACAAAACCTTTGTAATAACATTTACAATTATCTTTTCAGTACCTATTATTTTTACAAGATGTATAAAAATATATTCTATTTTTTAATTTTTGTGATTACTATAGTTTCTTGTAAATCAAAAAAAACTCCAGAAAAAAACATTACTCAAAAAGACACTTTTCAATTTGCACCTATAATTGAATTACTTGCTGCTGATGCTAACGATGTTATTCAAACTCCCTATTTCTTATATATTACTAAGGAGCAAATTGGAAAAAAGAAAAAAGACTCCTCGGCATTAAGTCGTGAAAAATTTTCTTCAATCATCAAACCTTTACTAAACATTACAATTACTAAAGAAAATTATAAAGAAACATCTTTTGAAGATTTATCAACACAAAGTATTTCATTTATCACTACTTCTTTAGATACCTCTAACAGCATAAAGAGCATCACAACATTATTAAGTATCGAAACAAAGAAATTAAAAAACATTTTTGTTGTGATGAATTTTCAACAAAACGATACTATCATTCGAAAACAATATTTTTGGAAAGCAGGTAAAAGCTTAACTATTTCAACAATAAAACAACCTCCTTCAAAAAAAGAAATTATCGAAAAAGAATTTATTAATTGGAATGATAAAATAGAATAGTAATTGATTACATTCATCGCATAATGAGCCCTGAAGATTTTTTAAAACTTGCAACGGATTTACCTCAGCAACCTGGTATTTATAAATACTTTGATAGTGCCAACACTATAATATATGTTGGCAAGGCTAAAAATTTAAAAAAAAGAGTTTCATCTTACTTTAATAATTCTTCAAAAAGTTATAAAACTGTTGAACTGGCTCAACGTATTTATAAAATTGAATTTACTATTGTGAATACTGAACAAGATGCTTTACTATTAGAAAATGCATTGATAAAAGAATATAAACCCAAGTATAATATTAGTTTAAAAGATGATAAAACTTATCCTTATATAGTTATAAAAAAAGAGCCTTTTCCAAGAGTTTTTTTTACTCGAAAAAAATACAATGATGGTTCAGAGTATTTAGGTCCATTTACATCGATTTTTTATGTAAGAGAATTATTAAATTTAATAAAACAATATGTACCACTAAGAAATTGCAAATTAAATCTAACAGAAAAAAATATACAAGCACATAAGTTTAAAGTTTGTTTAGAATATCATTTAGGAAATTGTAGTGGACCCTGTGAGGGCTATCAAACTGCAAAGCAATATGCAGAAGGGTTACAACATTTAAGAGAAATTTTAAAAGGAAATGTTGCTAATGTAATTAAACATTACAAAGCAGAAATGGATTTGTTGGTTCAACAATTAAATTTTGAAAAAGCAGAATTGTTAAAAAAGAAAATTGAACACTTACAAAACTA
>JANPAT010000065.1:0-5991 GCA_031430075.1 Chitinophagaceae bacterium
ATTTATCAAACTAAAGAGAAAGCAAACAGGGCTGCAGAATTAGCCATTGCAGATAAGGAATTAATTTATCAAACTAAAGAGAAAGCAAACAGGGCTGCAGAATTAGCCATTGCAGATAAGGAATTAATTTATCAAACTAAAGAAAAAGCAAATAGGGCTGCAGAATTAGTAATTGCAGATAAGGAATTAATTTATCAAACTAAAGAAAAAGCAAATAGGGCTGCAGAGTTAGTAATTGCAGATAAAGAATTAATTTATCAAACAAAAGAAAAAGCAAACAGGGCTGCAGAATTAGTAATTGCAGGTAAGGAATTAATTTATCAAAACCTTGAAAAAGAAAAATTAGAAACACTAACTAATACACTAAAACATTCATCGCAATATGCTAGAAGTTTAATAGAAGCTTCTAAAGATCCTTTAGTTACTATTTCTGCAGAAGGAAAAATTACTGATGTAAATGATGCATCAATTAATGTAACAGGATTATCGAGAGAAAAATTAATTGGTACAGATTTTTCAGATTATTTTACTGAGCCCAAAAAAGCAAGAAAGGGTTATAAAATGGTTTTTGATAAATTAACAGTTACTGATTTTCCGCTAACTATAAGACACATTAATGGAAAATTAACCGATGTATTATATAATGCATCAGTTTATAAAAATGAAAAAGGAGAAGTACTAGGTGTTTGTGCTTCAGCAAGAGATGTAACTTTTCAAAAAATCATTACTAAAGAATTAAATGAAGCAAAATTATTTGCAGAGAAAGCAACTTTTATTGCAGAAGAAGCCAAACGAAAAGCAGAAAGTGCAACCATTTTGGCACAGGACGCAGTAAAAGCAAAGCAACAGTTTTTATCGAATATGAGCCATGAAATTAGAACACCTATGAATGCCATTATTGGCTTTACAAAAGTGGCTTTAAAAACAGATTTAACAGCAAAACAAAGAGAATATTTAACTGCAATTAAAATGAGTGGCGATGCTTTAATTGTTTTAATTAATGATATACTTGATTTAGCTAAAGTTGATGCAGGCAAAATGACTTTCGAAAAAATACCATTTAAAATAAGTGCTTCAATTTCTGCAATGCTGCATTTGTTTGATTCAAAAGTGCAAGAAAAAAATCTTAAATTAATTACAGAATACGATTCAACTATTCCTGAGGTTTTAATTGGCGATCCAGTTCGTTTACATCAAATTATTATAAACCTAGTAAGTAATGCTGTAAAATTTACAAATCTTGGCAGTATTACTGTTAACGTTAAATTGATAAAAGAAGATGTTAAAAATGCAACTATACAATTTTCAGTTACAGATACTGGTATTGGGATTGTTGCAAATAAATTAGTTAAAATATTTGAAAACTTCCAGCAGGCATCTAGTGGCACAAGCAGATTATATGGTGGTACAGGCTTGGGTTTGGCTATAGTGAAACAATTAGTGGAGTCACAAGGTGGTAAAATTGTGGTTAAAAGTAAAAAAGATGTTGGTTCAACTTTTAGCTTCAGCCTTGTTTTTCCAAAAACAATTGCCAACCCTACTATAGATTTAGAATTAATAAAATTAGATAACGAAATAAAAAATATTAGCGTTTTAGTAGTTGAAGATATTGCCCTAAATCAACTGCTAATGAAAACACTTTTAGAAGATTTTGGTTTTGGTTGCGATATTGCTGCTAACGGAAAAATTGCCATTGAAAAATTAAAAATTAATCATTACGATATTATTTTGATGGACCTGCAAATGCCCGAAATGAATGGGTTTGAAGCTACAAATTATATTAGACAAAAATTGAAATTAAATACACCTATTGTTGCATTAACTGCAGATGTAACAACTGTTGATTTAGCAAAATGCAAAGCTGTAGGTATGGATGATTATATTGCCAAGCCAGTAGACGAACAATTATTGTATAGTAAAATAGTTGGATTAGTAAAAAAAATTGAAACCAATCAGAAAAAAATAGTAAATGATTCAAATAAAAAATATAGTTATATAGATTTAGATTATCTACATCGTTGTACAAAATCTGACCCTAAATTAATGATGGAACTTATTACACTTTATTTAGACCAAACCGATACTTTAATAACTACAATGAAAAATAGTTATGAAGATAAAGATTGGCATTCGTTGCAATCTGCAGCACATAAAATGATTCCATCATTAACTATAATAGGTATTAATAATAATTTTGTAGATATGGCTAAAACTTTACAAGAATTTGCTAAAGCTCAACACGAATTTGGTGAGATAAAAGGAATTATACTACAGCTAAAAGAAATTTGTTCTAAAGCATGTATTGATTTAACAACAGAATATAATTTAATAAAAAAAGAGATGAATGAAAATTGAACAAAAAGTAAAAATATTTTTAGTAGATGATGACTTATTGTTTTTAAAGTTATTAGAATTACAGTTTTTGCAAGAAGGTGATTTTGAAATTGAAACCTTTGCTAGCGGTGAATTGTGTTTAGAAAATTTAAATAAGCAACCCGATATTGTTTTTCTTGATTATATTTTAGATGGGGTTAATAAATCTGCTATCAATGGAATAGAAACTTTAGATAAAATAAAATCGTTTGATGATAAAATACATGTAATTATGTTATCTGGTCAGGATAAAATTGAAGTTGCCATAGATTGTATGCACCATAAAGCTTTTGACTATGTGGTAAAAAGCGAAACTGCTTTTCACAGAATTAAAAAAATAATTACATCTATTTTCGAGTACGAAAAAATTACCAAACAACTAAGCTGGTATATGGATAGAATGTAGGCAAGTTTTATTTTAAATATCTGTGAAATTTGTAATTTTTTATAGTATATGTGTAAGTGTAATCAATAGGCTTTTCCCCAACTTTGTTTTGTAATAATTCTATTACAGCTGTCCACAGTTTAAGGAAAAAAATTTTATTCAAGTGAAAAAAATATTATTGATTATTTTAATTGCAATGGCTAGTAGTTATAGCACATCATTTGCACAAGTTCCAAAAATTATTATTAGCGATAAAACAGGATGGCATAAAATAGGCCATACCAGAGTTGATTTTAATAAAGATAGAGATGCCATTACCATTATTGGTTCTCGTAAATTTTCTACCATTAAATTTAAGGTAACTGTTGCCCCTATTATTATTTCTGATATAGAAGTATATTATTCAAGTGGCGACGTGCAAAAAATTAATATTAATGAAACAATAAAATCACCAGGCGAAAGCAGGGTTATAGATTTAAATGGTGGTGAAAGAATTTTAAGAAAGATTGTTTTCATTTATAAAACACTGCCTAACAGAAAAGATAAGAAAGCACATGTTCAACTCTGGGGTTATAAAACTAATGCTGATAAAAAATAGTTTTGGTTTATTATTATTAGTAACGGCTTAAGAAATAATCTTAAGCCGTTTTTTTTGAGTAAACATTAATTTTTATTGTTTTAAAATATGTGAAAGATGTAATTAATACCCATGTATGTGTAATGATTTAGTATATAAAATAAAGCAAATTTGTAAATTAAATAGACAATTAAAAATAAAAGATAATTATGAAAAAGAATTTAACACAAAAAGAAAATACAATTTATCCAACAAATAAAATTGTCTGGTTTTCTAAAATTAATTTACTAATCATTTTCGTGATTACTACATTATTTTTTCAGTGCAAAAAAACTGAATTTGCAGGCGAAACTAAAGGTGTTTGCCCAGAAGTAGTTTCAACTGATCCTGCTAATGCAGCTGTAGGGGTGCCAACGAATAAAATTGTGGTTGTGACCTTTAATACTCCCATGAATGGCTCAACTTTTACAAGTAGCACTTTTTATGTAAAACAAGGTACAACAGTAATTGCAGGTACAATTACTAGTTCTGGTAAAACAGCTGTATTTACACCAACAGTTAATTTTAGTTCAAATACATTATACACAGCAACGGTTAAAGCAGGTGTTAAAGATCTTGAAAAAAATGCAATGATAGCAGATTATGTATGGAGTTTTACTACAGGTACTGCACCAGATATAATACCACCTACAGTTATCTCAACTGATCCTGTAAATAATGCAACAGGTGTTACTCATAACAAAGTTATTGTTGCCAATTTTAGTGAAAGTATGAATCCAACAACAATTAATTCATTAACCTTTTTGCTAAAGCAAGGTACTACAGCGGTTTCTGGAACAGTTTCTTATTCTGGAGTTTCTGCAACCTTTACACCAAGTGTCAATCTTTTACCAAGCACAACTTACAATGCAACAATAACAACTGGGGCACAGGATTTATCTGGTAATGCAATAACAACAAATTATGTATGGAGTTTTACTACTGGTACTACACCACCTACAGTTGTTTCAACAGACCCTATTAATAATGCAACAGGAGTTTCACTTAACAAAGTTATAGTTGCCAATTTTAGTACTGCAATGAATGCAAGTACAATTAATTCATTAACCTATATGCTAAAGCAAGGCACTACAGCAGTTGCTGGAACAGTTTCTTATTCTGGGGTTTCAGCATCATTTACTCCAAGTGCTAACTTGTTGCCAAGTACAACTTATAATGCAACTATTACAACAGGAGCACAAGATGTAACTGGAAATGCAATTGTAACAAATTATGTATGGAGTTTTACTACTGGTACTATACCCCCTACAGTTGTTTCAACAGATCCTATTAATAATGCAACAGGAGTTTCACTTAACAAAGTTATAGTTGCCAATTTTAGTACTGCAATGAATGCAACAACAATTAATTCATTAACCTATTTGCTAAAGCAAGGCACTACAGCAGTTGCTGGAACAGTTTCTTACTCTGGGGTTTCAGCATCATTTACTCCAAGTGCTAACTTATTGCCAAATACAACTTATAATGCAACTATTACAACTGGAGCTCAAAATGTTTCTGGAACTGCAATTGCAAGCAATTATAATTGGTCATTTACCACTGCAGGTATAGTTCTTGGCACAGCGGCAAATTTTGGAAGCTTTGGTGGAAACGCAGGAGTTACCAATCAAGGATTAAATACAGTTATTAATAATGGAAGTATTGGCACCACAGCAGCATCAACTTTAATTACTGGCTTTCATGATGGATTAACTGCTGATGTATATACAGAAACGCCTTTAAATGTAGGAAATGTAACTGGTGGAATTTTTACTGCTCCACCTTTTCCTGGAACTGCTGTAAAATTCGCAATCGCACAACAAGCATTGGCTGATGCAAATGTTGCTTATTTAAGCATGTCTCCAGCTTCTAAACCAGGAGGAACGGATCCTGGAGCAGGTGAATTGGGTGGCTTAACTTTAGCACCAGGTGTTTATAAATCTGCAAGTGGAACGTTTAATATTTCTAATGGAAATCTTACATTGGATGCACAAGGCAATCCAAATGCAACATGGATATTTCAAACTGCTGCAGGATTAACTGTAGGCATTGCAGGACCCACAGGTGCAAAAAGTGTTATTCTAATAAATGGGGCTCAACCCAAAAATGTATTTTGGTATGTAGGTAGTACTGCTATCATAAATGGAGCTGGTGGCGGAGTAATGGTTGGAACAATCATTGCTTCATCTGGCGTTAGTTTTTCTACAGCTGGCAATGCTGTACAAACTGTACTTAATGGAAGAGCTCTTTCATTAGTAGCATCTGTAACTATGGTAAATACAACAATTAACAACCAATAAAAATAATAAATAAAATTATAAAAATGAAAACGTATAAACTCTTCAACCAATCAACATCACAAAAAATACTATTAGGCTTAATGTTGATTTTTGTAACTACCACATCATATTCGCAACAAATAATACAACCAAAAGTTTGGTTTGGTATTAGTGGTGCTGCAAATTTTAATTCATATTCTGGTACTACTCAAACCTTAAATTCAACAACAAAGGCTCCTACTGCATTTCATGATGGCAAATCTGTTGGTGCATATGTAGCTGCTTTAATGGAACTAACCCCAAGTAAAGTTTGGGGCATGAGATTGAATGTAGGGTAT
>JANPAT010000066.1:0-2638 GCA_031430075.1 Chitinophagaceae bacterium
CTTGAATCAATAAATCTTGCAATGGATTGTTTAGAAAAAGCTTTAGAACAATATCCAAATAAAACCAATTAATCTCCCTTAATTTTATACATCATTTATTTTAGTTACATGTACTTTAAAAAAAATCTATCTTTTGCAATTGTAATTTTATTTGCTTTTTTAATTTCATCTTGTCATAATTCTCATGATAATGAATTGTTTGAAGATGAAGAACATGAAATGTATGACGGCCCTGCTGAAAGAGCTCAACAAGAATTTGAACAAACTAAAGACCCTGCTTTAGGCAGAGTACCTATTGAAAGATTATGGGATGCTATGGATTTTACTATGGCACAAAAGCAAGGTTTAACAACAGATAATGTAACTGGAATTTGGCAAGAAAGAGGACCTATTTATGATAGTGTTGGACCAAGTAATGGAAATGGAAGAGGAGGTGGAGGTGGTTTTACTGGAGCTTATACCTCTGGAAGAATGAGAGGCGTTCTAGTAGATGCTTCAGATGCAACTGGCAATACTGTTTTTTGTGGAGGTGTTAATGGTGGTTTATGGAAATGTACCAATTTTATGACATCAGCTGATCCTAACTGGGTTCAGATTAATGATTATTTAAGCAATATGTCCATTTCATCTATTTGCCAAGATCCATCTAATTCTGATATTTTATATGCATCAACTGGTGAACCAAGTAGTAATTCTGACGCTGTAAGAGGTGGAGGAATTTTTAAGTCAACAGATCATGGCGTTACTTGGAATAGATTAGCCTCTACTGCTAATGTTTATAAAAGTTTCAAAGTATTATGTGATGCAATGGGAAACGTATATTATGCAACTTCAGGATATGGATTACAGCGTTCAACTGATGGTGGAAATACATTTACAATAATTACACCTTCTAGTCAAAGCAGTACTTTTTGTACAGATATTGAGTTTAGTAATACAGGCGTATTACATGCAAGTTTTGGTTATAATTCTACTACAGTTGCCTATTTTAAAACCCCTAATCCTGCTTCAGTAACAACAGGAAGTTGGGGTAGTGGAAATAGTATTAGAACTTCAAGCACCACTGCAAGAAGATTTGAAATGGCAGTTCAAGGCGATACTTTATATGGTGTTACAACAAATTCATCTAACAATATTGATAGTTGTTACAGATCTGTAGATGCTGGAACTACTTGGAGTAAAATGAATTCATCAGTTTACACCTCATCTTTAACAAATACACAAGGTTGGTATAATATTTCATTAGCGATTAATCCAAATAACGCCAATGAATTTATTGTTGCAGGATTAGATGCTTATAAATCTATTGATGGAGGTGCATCAATTTCTAGATTAACTTATTGGGTAGGAAGTGGCCCTTATGTTCATGCAGATCATCATTTTATTAAATGGTGGGTTGCCGATGGTAATCAAACCAAAATTGTTATGGCATCTGATGGGGGTATTTTTTATTCAAGTAATAACGGAATATCTTTTGTAGATAAAAATAAAAATCTGGGGTTAAAGCAATTTTATTCCTGTGCTATTCATCCAACATTAACAGATTATTTTTTAGCAGGTGCTCAAGATAATGGAACACATCAACTTACTAAACCAGGCTTGAGTTATAGTAAAGAAATTACTGGTGGTGATGGGGCATTTGTTGGTATAGATCAAGATGAACCACAATATCAATTTGGGGCTTATGTTTATAATCAATATAGAAGAACAACAAATGGGGGAAATTCATGGTCTTCATTTAATATATCTAGTTCTGTTGGTTCTTTTATTAATCAATGGGATTATGATGATGTGCAAAATCTAATGTTTTGTAATTATGGAGCCAATGTTTTTTTACGATGGAATAATCCTCAGACAGCAACATCTACAACCATTAACAGAGATATTGTTACATTAACAGAATTAAATAATGGTAGGGCTAGTGCAATAACAGTTTCACCTTACACTACTGGAAAATTATTTATAGGTTCATCAACAGGAAGTATTACTGTAGTGAATAATTCATCAACTACTATAGGTACAGGATCTTCAGATGTAGAATACAAAAATGTTCCAACTTCTGGTAATGTAAGTTGCATTGCAGTAGGCACTACTGATAACCATTTACTTGCTGTTTATTCTAATTATGGAATAAATAATTTATGGTATTCAAGTAATATGGGAACTTCATGGACTGCTATTGATGGAAATTTGCCAGATATGCCAGTTCGTTGGGCTGTCTTTCATCCAACAGATAATTCTAAATTAGTAATAGGAACTGAAGCTGGTGTTTTTGCAACTTCTAATATAAATAGTTCTAGTACTCAATGGACAGTTAGTCCTGGTTTTCCTTTGGTTCGAGTGGATATGTTGAAATTGAGGAAAACCGACAACTTAATAGTTGCTGCTACTCATGGAAGAGGCTTATGGAGTTCGAATATTTTAGATGTTTTGCCATTAAAAAATATTAGCATTTCAGGAAGTTTGCAAGAAGGAAATATTGCTAACTTAAATTGGAAAATGATTGATGCAACAGATAAAGCAACTTTCTTTTTAGAGTATAGTGAAGATGGGGTAAACTATAAACAAATTTTAAAAACAAATAATAAAACTTCTTCATACCAATATAAAATTTCATCAGAAATTGGATATTTTAGAG
>JANPAT010000067.1:0-2987 GCA_031430075.1 Chitinophagaceae bacterium
CTTTGCTATTAAAGTGTTTCACTTCTGTTGAAACCAAAGGAACTTATGGTAATGAAAAAGTAATGGAGTATTACAATAAAAATAAAGAATCGGTAAACAAAATAATGAAATATGATTTTTTAAATCTCCAATATTTATTACCAAGACAATTATTACAAATTCCTTTTGATATTATGAACAGAAGAAACAGAAGAAATATGTTAAATGCTGATAATACTTTAGTAGAAAGTATTCATCATTCAGACTTTTATGTAACTGCTGCAAAAGAAAATTGTTTAGACTTGTTTTTTATTGCTACAAAATAGAAAATTTAATTTATAAAATTTATATACCTTTAGTTTTCACCAAAAATAATTTATATATGAAAAAGATTTTTTTTCTTTCTGTATCAGTGTTGTTTTTATTCTCTTGTAAAAACGACTCTGAAAAAATGTCAAATGAAAATTCCTCTAAAAAAATCGAGTTACCTGTTGATGTAATGTACAAAGGAACTGCTAGTATTGGCAACCCTGAAAATATGGTAGTTGTAATGAATTGGAATAAAGCCTTGATTTCTGGTGATCTTGTTACAGTTGGCTCTTTAATTGCAGATTCATTAACTGCAACCTTAGCCGATGGAATGCATGTTGAGTTAGTACATGATTCAGCAGTTGCTTTTCTAAGTGGTTGGCGAAATTCAATGGATAGTGCAAAACAAACTTATAATGCTATTATTGCTGTTGACAATAAAGATGCAGGTGATGAATGGGTAATTCAATGGATAAAAGAAACCTATCATTATAAAGGAGGCAAATCAGAAACTCATATGTTGAATGAATCTTATAGATTAGTTAATGGAAAAATTAGAGAGATAAGTCAATATGCAAGAGCAGTTCCTGCAACAAAATAATTTGAATTTGTATTTTTTTAAAAGCCTGTATTTTACAGGCTTTTTGTTTTTTACCAACGAGCTATGAGTTTTAAATTAATCATTCGTGGTGTTAAACGATTAGGAATCGTAAAGGTATTATTTTGAAAATCTTTGATCAATAAATAGTCATCCCTCAAAAACCCCTTTTTACATTTAGGGCATAATATTTCCAATAAACACTTATGCAAATAAAATAGGTGAGTTTCCAACAGTTGTTTGCCTCTTTAATCAAGAGGTTGATGACTCGTTTAAAGTTCATTGCAATGGCAGCTAATATTGCATTAATATTATCTCCACTAATTCCTTTAAGATAATTTCGGCATAGCCTATAATTGCTTTTTAAATGTCCAATAATTGGTTCTATGGCTGCTCTTTTACTATGTTTTTTTCTTTGTTGTTTAGTGATGTTTTTATTGAGCTTGGGAACATAAATTTTTGTTTCTTTATACTGTGATATTCCTCTATATCCTCTATCAACATACACTTCACTTGCTTGTTGTCCTGTAAGGCGTTCTACTTGTTCTAAAACATCGGGTATAGTTTTAGAATCGTGCAGACTTTGGGTAAAATTTAATGCTCCTACAATAATGTTTGTACCTTGTTCTATGGCAAAGGAAACCTTGCTGCCAAACTCAAACTTTTTATGCTCTTTGCCTTTGCAATAACACTTTACATTGGGTTCGTGTAAACTATAAATTTTATTACTATCACCTCTTTGTTGTGAAAGTACTTGTTGATACAGTTTTAAGGTGGGTAAATAAACGCCAAGCCTTGATAATGGTAGCTTGTGGGCTATATCTCTTACTAATCTTCCTGCAATAATTTTAATGCTTTTATTAGCTTTTCTGGCTGATTTGGCTCCATTTTTTGTGCCTTTAAATCTTTGTAAATGACTAAGTTTTTTTACAACTCTTATGTAGGATTGTCGTAAATCAACCCCTTCTTTATCTGCTATTTTCCAACAACTTTTTATTATCTTTTTATACTGTTTATCATCGGTAGGATAGGTGATATTTTTCTCTTGCACAGTAGTATCTACACTAATAATAATAGGTGGTTTTATATCATCATTAGGTGGTTTATTCACTCGAATACTTTCTTGCAAAATCAGTTCCATGCCAGGCTCTCCAATACGTTTCCTAAAGGCAATAAGTTCTGTGGGAACGCAAGGAACTTGGCATTGAAAATGATGCTCACCACTAAAGTATTGATAGTATAAATTCTCGCCCCATTGTGCTACTAAATTTTCATCACTTAGGTTACGGATATGTTTTAAAATGAGTAAAGAAACCATTAACCTAATAGGCTTTGATGGACGTCCATTATCAATACAATATAGTGATGCAAAGGCATCGTTAAATCGTTGCCATTGTATTAAATTGGCTAATTGATAAAGTGGGTGTTGCTGGTTGAGTTGGTCTTGCAAACTCAAAAAAAATCCTAGCTGAACTGTCGGTTTTTTAGTAGAAAGCATCCCCAAATTTGCAAGATTTTTGATGAAAATAATAAAATCTTGCAAAATAATAGACCCTAAATTAAGCTAAATCTCAATGAATATAGGGTGTGAAGGACTTTTTGAGGGATGACTACATAATAAGTATAGAAAAAATAAAATGAAACACTTTTTCATATAAAAATAATAATTAAGTTTACTGGGTATTATTTATTCTATAGTGGCCAATAAGTATGTTTTCAACTAAAAAACCCTCACCATAAAATGTAGGATGACGATTTGAATCTACCCATCTAAGCTCATATATTCGGTGAAGATTGTTTTGTTTTAAACTTATTGACAAAGTTCTAAAAAAAGTTTCTCCATTTTGTTGCCAAGTTGCATTGTATACCCCTACAAAGTCACTAAAATCTGATGGGTCAGTCCGATCAGCACTTTCTGTAGAAATTATATCAGATTGATTGTTTGAAAATTCACCAATTAAATTTCCATTTTGAGTTTTTTTAAAGAAAAAACTACCAATAAGAGGATACTGGTTTGCCATAATATTTATATTGATTATTAGTTAATTAATATTTTATCAAGTAAAATTATGAAATTTCAATATATGTTATTAAAAGAAAT
>JANPAT010000068.1:0-3067 GCA_031430075.1 Chitinophagaceae bacterium
GAATTATGTATTATTTTCTTTTTTTCTTATTTGGATGTTTATGAGTATTATGAATAGCATAAACAATTACTTCATCTTTTATTATTTCAAACACCACTAGATAAGGAAAAGTATCAAGTAGAACATCTCTTAATTTCAGAGTTTCATCTTCATTAATAAAACTATAATTATTGGGATGTTTAATTAAATCTTCGTATCGCTTTTGTAATGAAAGTAAAAATTTTTCACCCAAGCCAAGTTGATTTTCTTCATAATAATTATACGCATCAATTGTATCTAAATGAGCCTCTTGCTTTATTATGAGCTTAAAGGACATTCTATTTGTTTTGATTACGAACTATGTTAAAAGACTCTTCCATTGTAAATGATTTGGTTTCTCCATTTAAATGTTTTTCTCTTCTCAATTTAAATTCTTGAATGTCTGATAATTCATATTGCCAATTTATTTCGTTTTCCAATAAAACATAAATGGCTTGAAGTTTAGCATCTGCAGCTGAATCTATATAATGGTGTAATTTTTCTTTAATCAAGGCTGATGTTTGCATATTCATTAATTTATTTAAAGTTAAGAAAATATTATATAACTATTTCTCCCAACAAAGTTCCTTGTGTTACTTTATTCACTTTAACCATTACATAATCACCTGATTTAAATTGATGATCTCCTTTAGGGAAGACCAATACTTTATTATGTGTATTTCTACCTTTCCAATCAGATGAATCTTTTTTACTTTCTGCTTCTATTAATACTCTGTAAGTTTTACCTAAATCGTGTTGATTGTTTTCTCTACTTAATCTGCTTTGTACATCAATAATTTCTTGTAATCTTCTTTTCTTCACTAATTCAGGCACATCATCTTTTAATTTTCTTTCAGCTAAAGTTCCTGGCCTTTCACTATAATAATACATGTAAGAATAATCGAATCTGCACAATTCCATCAAACTTAAAGTATCTTGATGCTCTGCTTCAGCTTCTGTACAAAACCCTGCAATCATATCACTGGTAACACTACACTCGGGCATGATTTCTTTAATTCTATTGTATTTTGAAAGATACCATTGTCTAGTATAAGTTCTATTCATTAACTCTAAAACCCTTGTGTTGCCACTTTGCACAGGAAGATGAATACATTTACAAATATTTTCATATTTGCTCATGGTGAATAACACTTCATCTGTAATATCTTTTGGATGTGATGTGCTAAATCGAACCCTTAATTCAGGCGATATTAATGCCACCATTTCTAACAATTTGGCAAAAGTAGTGGTCTTATTATTTTGTATATCCATCCAAATGTAACTATCAACATTCTGACCTAAAAGAGTTACTTCTTTATAACCTGTATTAAATAATTCTTGAGCTTCTGCAACAATTGAATGAGCATCTCTACTTCTTTCTCTACCACGAGTAAAAGGTACTACACAAAAGCTACACATATTATTACAACCACGAGTAATAGAAACAAAAGCAGTAACTCCATTACTATTTAAACGTATGGGAGAAATATCGCCATAAGTTTCATCTCTACTTAATAAAACGTTAACAGCTTTCTGACCAGTTTCTGCTTCTTGTATTAAACTTGGTAAACTTCTATAAGCATCTGGTCCAATTACTAAATCAACCAACTTTTCTTCTTCAAGTAATTTTTCTTTTAATCGTTCTGCCATACAACCCAATACTCCAATTAAAAGACCTGGCTTTTGTTTTTTTATAATTCTAAATTCAGTTAATCTTTTTCTAATAACTTGTTCAGCTTTATCTCTAATAGAACAAGTGTTCAAAAAAATTAGATCTGCTTCTTCGCAATTTTTTGTTGCACCAAATCCTTCTGTATTTAAAATAGAAGCAACAATTTCACTATCACTAAAATTCATGGCACATCCATAACTCTCAATATAAAAATGCTTTTTAAATTGTGCCTTAAGCAAAGTATTAGGTGCTATTGCTTCACCCTGTTTGCTTTCATCATGAACCTTATTGGCTATTTCCAACATCAAAAAAATTTTTGCAAAAATATTGAAACATTAGTTATATCGGTAGAGTTTAATAAATAACAGCAATTATGAAGCTAATTTTAGTAAAAATTTAAAGCTATAACCTATAATTGCAGTTCGTAATTTCAAAAAGCAACCTAGTTAATTTTGTTTATCCCTCAATGAAGTAGTTTTACCTTTTACTTTTAGTTTGAATTTATCACTTAAAATAGTTTTAATACTTTGTTTTACATGCAGTGCATTGTATGGCCAAATTAGTGTGCCATCAAATCTTAGATCAAAAAAAATCATTGCTAATAAAAATATTCAATTTGAGCAAAATGTAATTGTGCCAAACAGTTTAAGTATAAAAAATATTGATACTAGTTTTTATACCATTGATTACACCAAAGCATTGATAATTTGGAAAAGAGAAATTGCAGTTGATAGTGTTGAATTAGTTTATAGAGTTTTTGCAATTGATTTTGCTAAAACTTATTCAAGATTTAATTACGATAGTATTAAAAATAATTTTCTAGCTAGTCAGCCTACCATATTTTCAAAACCTCAGTTTAACGATGAAAGCATATTAAATTTTGGCAACATCAATTACAGTGGAAGCTTTGGAAGAAATTTAAGTTTTGGAAATAATCAGAATGCAGTTTTTAATTCTCAACTGAATTTACAATTGAATGGATTTATTGGTGATAGTATTGAAATTGTTGCTGCTATCACCGATAATAATATTCCTATTCAACCAGATGGAACAACACAAACTTTGAATGAATTTGATAGAATTTTATTGCAATTTAAAAAGAAAAATTGGGAATTAAATATTGGTGATATTGATGTTCGACAGAATCAAAATTATTTTTTAAATTTTTATAAAAGACTACAAGGCATTTACTACGTTAATGAAAAAAAAGTTGGCAATATTTCAAAAAACAAATTTCAATTTGCAGGTGCTATTGCAAAAGGAAAATTTACCAGAAATGTATTCAATGGATTAGAGGGAAATCAGGGTCCATATAGGTTGCAAGGAGCTAATAGTGAAATTTATTTTATTGTTTTGGCTGGTACTGAATGAGTTTTT
>JANPAT010000069.1:0-3255 GCA_031430075.1 Chitinophagaceae bacterium
AAGGAATTAAAGGAATTAAAATGGAATTGGATTTTGAAAATATTTCAGTTTCTTACAATAATAACTCTGTTACAGATGTTCAAAAACTAACTTTTAGTCCTGGTACATGGAGTTTTGCAAGTCCACAAAAAAGACTGGCCAATTTTCCAGTAACAATTAAAAAAGTTTACTATAAATCTTTAACTACAGTTGCACCAGCCAACACTAATTATAGAGAATTATTGCGAGGTGCTTTGATGATAGATGTTGTAGCTAATTTAACTGATGATATAGGTGGAAAAACTACACTTGGTGGTGCTTTTGCAATTGAGCAAAATAAAAGCAACTTCTTTAAGTTCAGTCCAAAATTCAAAGGTGTTTTTATTGAAGATATTGAAGTACATGCCGACATGCCTGCTGTTAAAATTGATGGTAATTTAAAAATGTACGATAATGACCCAGTTTATGGCGATGGATTTTTAGCAACATTAGGTGTAACCTTTACTGCTGTTTCGTTACAAGTAAATGCTCTAGTGCAATTTGGAAATACTGTTTACAATAATAACAATCAATATTACAGATATTGGAGAGTTGAAGCTGATGCTAAATTTTCTCCAGGGATACCGTTTTTAACAGGTGTTGGTTTTTATGGTTTTGGTGGTGGGGCATATTGTAATATGGAAGCTAATTTGGTTACAAGAACAGCTCCTGAAGTTGGATTTAAATATGTATTTAAACCTAAGAAAAGTAGTTGGGGTTTTAAAGTAATGGCAACCATTGCTACATTACCAAAATTTGAAACCTTCAATGCCGATGTAGCTTTATTGGCACAGTTTACAACATCTGGTGGTATAACTAAAATTGGATTTACTGGAGATTTTTGGTTAGCTGCTAAATTAGAAGAAAGAGTAGCTTCTAAAATAAAAGGTGGCGTTGTAGTTGAATACAATTTTACTGATAAAATATTTTACATGGCTGCATTATTATCTGTAAATGTTCCTCCTGCAATAACCACTCCATCTCCTGTTGGTTTTGTAATGAACATTAATGGCACAACAAACAAATGGTATTTTAAAGCAGGTACACCTTCTGCAACTAATACAGTAAGAATATTTGGAATAGATTTATATTCTTATCTCATGTTTGGTAACGATATACCTGTGCCAACAGGTTTTACACCACGATTTGCAAATAATTACTATGCAGCAACCGGTTCTTGGCCCAATAATGGAAATGTAGGTTCTGGTGGTGTAGGCACAAACACTGCAACAGGTAAAGGAATTGCTGCAGGTTTAGGTATTGAGTTTTCTCAAAATATCAGCAAACATCTATATACAGGAACCTGTAGAAACTGGTCTATTGAAGGTGATGTTTTAGCTGGGGCAGAACTAAATCTTGCATTGATGCATCAGACAGGTTGTATAGGTATTAATGGTTATAGAGCATCAGGAAATATTGGGCTTTATGGGAGTGTAGGGGCAACAATAAAAGGCATCAATAAAAATAATTCATCTGGTACAACTGTATGTCCTAATAAATCAATCAATTTATTTAAAATACAAACAGGGGCGTGGCTAACAGGTAAGTTTCCAAATCCTGAATATGTTGCAGGTGCTTTATCTGCAAACATTGATTTGTTTGGTGGGTTGTGTAAAATATCATACAGTCAAAATTTTCAAAAAGGAACAGATTGTTCCGGAACAGCTGTAGTTACTGCTGATGCACCACAAGAAGATGAAGCAGCAGATTATAAAAACAAACTTATTCAATCCATTGCTCCAAATTCCAGATATAATTTTCCAATAACTACTCCAATTAATGTTCGATATGGGTTGGTACCTGATAAATCTTTTGATGTTGCAGAAAATCAAGGTGATGGCACTATTAAAAACAGAACATTTAAATTAAAAGTAGTTACAACACTTGAAGTTAAAAATGCAAGTGGGGCTTGGGTTGCACAAACTATTCTTTCTAAAGTAAATAATCTTGGTGAATATCAATATTATAAAAAACCGCCTTTGAATTTTAATAATGCTACAACCCAAGTATCACAAGTATCTCAACTGAATATTGTGAATACTAATAATGCCAATACTATGGTTTCAATGAGTGGAGCAATAAAAAATAATTTAATTGTAAATCCTGTTCCACCACCACCACCTCCAAATTATCCAAATCCGGTTCCTGCTGTTGTAAATAATTTAGAAGTAGATAAAGATTATCGTTTTATTGTAACTGCAACTTTAATGGAATATATTAATCAAGCTTGGGTAGCTGCAAAAACAAGAACCAATCAAACAGTTACCGAAACAAAAACTGTTTTATTTAGAACAGGACCAATGCAAATTTTTCAAGCAAATGCAAATAATCAAGTAAAGTAAATTATTAAACCATGAAAAAATTTATTCCACACATATTGTTTACTTGCTTGATGAATGTTAGCCTTATTTCTCAAGCACAGTTTGAAGTTGGCACTTGCAAAATTGCTACAATAGCAAGATACACTCAAAAAGGAGTTGAGTTAAGATGGATACCAGACAATAAAACTATTCTTAAACTTAGTTTCAAAAATGGATTCACAATTGAAAGATCAGATTCAGGAACAAATCGCTTTGAAAGCATTAGCATTGTAAAGGCATTTGAACAAACTAAATGGGAACAATTAATTGCAGATGAAAAAGATTCAGCATCAAAATCAAATCTTGAGCTTGCAATGGAATTTTTATTTGCAAACGAATCTTCAGAAAAAAATGTAATTAATCTTGATAAAGGCATTGCAGAACTTAATGAGCAAAAAAGTAAAGAAGATATGGTGTATGCCATTTTTGTTTTAACAGCAATTAAAGATGCAAAAGTTGCAGAGGCACTGGGTTTGGGCTTCATTGATAAAAATTTTCAAGAGGGTAAAATATATACTTACAGAATTTCTTTAAATGCTAAATCTTCTTTATATAAAATTGAAAATGGTTTGGTGAATATTAAAGCTGCAATCAATCCTAATAAATATAAAAATGAAGTATTTGTTTATGCAGGAGATAAACAATTAACTTTTGCATGGACAATCAATCCTAATATTTCGGGTTATTTTGTTGAAAGAAAAATTGAAGGGGAAACTAATTTTAAGCAATTAAATAAAACTCCTTTTTATGATTCAAAAGGTGAAGGATATGATGGAACCATTAATGGTACTTTTATGGATGATTCATTAGTGAATTATAAATGGTATCAATATCGATTTTATGGATTAACATCGTTTGGTGAAAAAGTTCTTTTTGC
>JANPAT010000070.1:0-2109 GCA_031430075.1 Chitinophagaceae bacterium
ATTAAAAGTTTTTTGTTTGTGTTTTCTTCACAGCTTTTACACGTTTTATAAGTTGTTAAACTTAACTTACTTTCAAAACTTCAATTTTGTTTTCTTTAGGATTTCTAATATTTTTTAGGTTTGTGTATCTATAAACTGTAATTGGGAATTTATAATACTTGCCATCATTTATTAAAAATTTCTTTCCGAGTTTAATAACTAACCTATCGCTAGTATCATGGTTCTTCGATAAGATATGATTATTAGCAAATATTTCATTTCTAGGGATTATTCTAAAATTTTCTATTAAATAATATTCTCTTATTCCTTTTCCTGAATAATAGGGAGCGAAGTATTTTATGTCAGATTTTATTTTAACATATCCAGAATCTTCATCTTTTAGTTTTGAAGGTTTTACTTTACCAGTATGATAAAGCAAATTATTTTCTTTATCAAAATAGTCAGTTTGAAGCCCTTTATTCACAATGCCTATTAATACCTCAGGATTGTGATTTTCATAGTTTGTTAATTTTTGTGGAGAGACATCTTTTAAAACTGATTCTGTATCTAAACCAAGAATGCTTTTTAAATGTTCTTCTAAAAGACTTTTATTTAAATAGTTGTTTGGCTGCAAAGGAAATGCACCAATATTTACTGAAGAAATAGACTTATAAAAATCTAAGTTTTTTATTGTTTCAATTTCTCCTGCACCTGGAAACAAAATATAAGCACCAATAACTTCTTTTTCAGGTTTTGTCTTGTTCTTGTTCACATAATAAATAGCATCTCTATATCGGTGCATTTGATTTATAGAATCTTCTGTTGGTAAATCTGGAGAACCTTCTTTATCGTCTGAAGCTAACCTGTATTTTGCATCAAACAAATAAGTTAAAACATAATTTTCTTTTAAATCGTTTTTTGTAATTCTTAAAACAATATCTGGTCTTTGATTAACAGTAAAAGATTTTTCTGTGCTATTGTAAGATGTATCGTATGAAAAGTCGTGAAAAAGATCAATTACTTCACCATTATTTTTAAAAGAGACTTTCGATTTTACACCATGTTCAATTTTAAAAACAAAATCATCAATTTGTATTTCTGCTAATTCTATATCGTCTGGATTGTCTTTGCCTAGCAAATTTTGTAATATATTTTTAACCTCAAGAAAGCACCATATTTGATATAAATCTGCAATGTTCTTTAGTTCAATTTTTTGAATACCATCTAAAAAATTAAGCCCACTATTTAGCATTATCCAAGACTTATAAATAGTGCTATAGCCAGTGGCTTTTTGCAACACAAGCGATTCTTGTTTTACACCTTGAAATTCATCAATTGGCTTAAAAAATGGGTTTGCTGAAATTGTTTCAAAATCTTTTAATATCCTATTCATCTCAACTTTAAAATTTGGTGAAACAGCATTGCCAAATTTGCTTTCAATAAATAATTTTACTTTTTTATATCTTTTTAAAGTTTGAAATGTTGAATATTTAAAAAACTTATTTTCAGATGTATTAGTGCTTAAAGTCTTGTATTCTGAACCATAATTTTTATTGGGTAAATATTTGAATTTAGCAAACTCTTCTTCTAAAGTAGTTGTCCACTTATTTATTTTATCAGCTCTTATAAATTTTGTTTGTCTGACAATTCTGCTATGTGGTTTGTTTAAAATAAATTTTGACGATTGAATAAAATCATTGTAAAGACCACCAAAAACTTGCCACCAAATTAAATCTGTGTTAGGCGAATTGCCTACTCTAAATGAAGTGTAAGTTTTTTTCAAAAAATCTAAAACAAGATATGGGTATTCTTTTTCAATATCTGCAACTATCTTTTTATAATCACTTTTATAGTTAAGTTTTGTTGGAAATACTTCAAACTCAAATTTAATTTCTTTTAGATTTTTTTCTTTTGTGTATCTTATTACAAGATTGCTTTTCCCTAAATCATTTCCAAAATTAATTGTACCTGCTAAGAAGCCTAATTCTGCACGATAAAAGAATTTTTCTTCAACCTCTTTTAGTTTGGAATAAATAAAAGCCGATTCAATCAGTGATTTATTTTTGAAAGAAATTCCAACAAAATAATCTTTGTTTTCAAAAATCAATGGGTATGTTTTATCAAATTGTT
>JANPAT010000071.1:0-1726 GCA_031430075.1 Chitinophagaceae bacterium
GTTCTATGTGCCATATCCATGGCTAAATTTGCACAAAAAAAATACGTGTCCAATATTTTCAAAAAAAATGGACATATAGAGATATCGTGTTCATTTTTGCCTAAAATTTATACCTAACAAGTTACTCATGTATAGTTTTTATACATGAGTAATTTTTAATGAACATACGATACGATTAAATATTGCTTTAATACAATAGCGTCCTAAACGTTTAGTTTGGTGTTCTAAAGGTATTGATTTTATTGATAAAATTAGTTGATTTAAAAAAGTACCCCTTGGTATAGATTTTCTGATTGATTTTTCCCAACATCAGTTTCATTAAAAGGATTATTGAGCCAATGTTGTAGGTCTATTTTTACAAATAGATTTAAACGTATAAAAGCTACAAGGTTTGATAAGTTCCAACCATATTTTGCCATCGCTTTTAATGCTTTTAAAACAAGTATAGTTATTAAAGCCGTCCAAATTTGTATCATCACAGCATTATGACTTGTGCCAATAAAAGATTTGATATTGAGTAGTTGTTTAATGTCTCTGAAAAATATTTCTACCTGCCAACGACTCTTGTAAAGCTCTGCAATCGTGTTTGCACACCATTTCAATTGATTTGTAATTAATTCGATTACCTGTTTGTTTTCATCGTCCCAAACAGCTACACGTCTCAATCTTTTAGGATACTTTTGTTTTGAACTTTTGTTTTTAAGTTCAATAATCTCATCTTTTAATAAGTGAGGGTGTTTGTTTTCTGGCAAATTATTTTCTTTAATAACCGTGTATTGAATATTGTCTTTATGCCTTACAACAAAAAATACTCCGCTGCTGTCCCAAACATTCAGTAAAGAAAAATCGTTGTAAAATCGGTCAGCAACAATGACACTATTCTTTAATAATGGTATATCATACGCTCCTTTATTATCTGCGGTTTTACCATCGGTAATATTTATGTATGCTGGCAAATTACCATCAAAATCAAGCATTGTGTGGATTTTAACTGCTCCTTTTGTTGTTTTATATTTTGCCCAGTCAAATATATTTAAACACAAGCCTATGGTTGTAGAATCTAACAGAAATATTTTTGACTTGATTTTGAATTTCACTTGCTTAAACCCAGCCTGCTGTCCTAAACTTTTAAGCAGTTCATAATAATAATCTCTAAATAATTCCCAATCTCTATTTTTATTCTGATAACCAATAGTAGACTTAGATGGAGCCGTACTAACTCCAATATGATTGAGATTGCCGGTAGCTGAACGTAAGCCGTTAGATATATCTCTTAATGAACTGCTTTTAGCAAATTGGCAAAATAACATCGCTACTAATTGAGACCAACTAGTGTATCCTTTTTGATGCTTATCAGTCTGCCTTACTTTTACAAGTTTTGCGAATTTTATTCTATCGAGTTTTGATATAATTTGAGAAAACAATGTTAAATTTGACATAAGAGAAAGTGTTTTGGTTACGCAACTCAAAGATAATTTGAGATACTTAAAATCCTTTCTCTTATTTTTATTTATTTAGGACGCTATTGCAAAAAAATATACAATAGGATTTATTTAAAATTTAATAATTTGAAAATTTTTGAAACCGAAGCGTTCATTATGGTAATTCATGATGATTTAATAAAGGAATTTAAGATTAAAAAAAACGTAACACTTCAAGCAAGTGATATTTGGGAATCAAGAGATTTAACACTTAGTTATATTTCGGATAAAAAATTATATGTTTT
>JANPAT010000072.1:0-1515 GCA_031430075.1 Chitinophagaceae bacterium
TTATTAAAATTTTAAAATTGATAAAATGATTTTAACCGATTCAAGAATATTAGAAGAAATAGAAAAAGGCACCATTAAAATTGAACCATACAATCGTAATGATTTGGGTAGTAATAGTTACGATGTGCATTTAGGTAGCACATTAGCTAAGTATATTGATGATGAATTAGATGCCAAGAAACACAATAAAATTGAAAGCTTTGAAATACCAGATGAAGGATTTTTATTAATGCCTCATGACTTTTATTTAGGCGTTACTTTAGAGTACACAGAAACACATGCTCATGTACCTTTCTTAGAAGGAAAATCTTCTACAGGTCGTTTGGGTATTGATATACATGCTACTGCCGGTAAAGGAGATGTTGGTTTTTGTGGTAATTGGACTTTGGAAATTTCTGTAAAAAAACCAGTGCGTATTTATAAAGGGATGCCAATTGGACAACTAATTTATTTTCCTGTTGATGGAGAGATTGAAGTAAAATACAACCAAAAAGCAAATGCAAAATATAGTGGTCAACCTAATAAGCCTATTGAAAGTATGATGTGGAAGAATAATTTTTAATTAAGGTTTCTCCATTAATAAATGAGCATAAGTAAAAATGCCTTGTTCAATGGCATCTGCTTGTCGGCCACTTTGTATATAATTATTATATCTGATTTTTGGAACAAGACTAAGCCTATTTAAAACATCAGCCAAAGGCTTTAATTGCTTTACAATTTTTCTTAAATTTTTGTAAGAAACCCAAACATTTTTTGTAACATCTTTATATTGAAAATTTTTAAATCCAGCTTTTAAACTGTGGTTTTGATGTTCTTCTAAAGTATCTAAATCGGGTATTGCCCATGCATCAAAAATTTCATGAAGAAATTGTTCTTTTTCCTCACTCAAAGGTCTTGTTGGTCTTAAATTTTCGGCAATAACTAATCTGCCACCTGGTTTTAAAATTCTATATGCTTCTCGATAAAATAACAATTTATTTGGTGCATGGCATAAAGCTTCACACGCCCAAACTACATCAAAACTATTATCATCAAAAGGAGTTTGTAAATAATCTGCTACCAAAAAATCAGCACCAGTTATATTTTGTTTTTTAGCCAATTTATAATCTGTATCAACTTGTTTTTGCACTAAAGTAATTCCAGTAACTTTTGCTTTTTTAATTTGTGCTAACCATAAACTAGTATTACCTAATCCACAACCTGCGTCTAATACTTTTGTTCCTTTGGTTACATTTGCCCAATCTGCCAATACTTCATTAGCTCTAAAAATGGCTTGTTCGTGTTTGGTAGCTTTTTCATCGTAATAGCCAAAGTGTAATGAAGGAGTTGTTTTTAAACGCCAGTTCCAAATAAAACTGTAATCAAACTGTGTGGCGTTATAGTATTCTTTTATTTTTTCTTGCTGATTCAATGTAATTTATTATTTGTGAATTTCACTAGTAAAATGAAAAGTAATATCGGGGTTATTTGTAATTTCTGTATTTAAGAACCATTCACTTTGTGCTAAATAAACAG
>JANPAT010000073.1:0-1718 GCA_031430075.1 Chitinophagaceae bacterium
GGCATCCCATAAAATTGCAGAATGATCATATGAAGCTGTTAAAATATAATCGCCGGTTTTATCGAATGTTGCATAATTGATACCCGAGGAATGACCAATAAGTTGTTTTATAGAAGCGGGTCCCAAAAAGGGCAGTGGCACGACCTGAAGTTTACTCAATTGGGTTCCGTTACCCTGGTCGTATGCAATAGCTATACTGCTATCCGGGCTAACAATTTCACTAAAAATATTCGCATAATACCAACTGTTCAGGGCTTCAGCTCCAATTACCAATGTGCCGGAATTGAGATACCAGTTTTTTATTTTATTGTCACGTGCGGCATAAATTGTTTTGCCATCTTTACTAAATCTTAAGTCTATCTTTCTATCATATTTATCTATTTCAGGGCCGCTCAGGCTGAAAAGCAGTTTTTGGTTTAAAGCGTTCCATATTTTCACCGTCGTATCTAAAGAATAACTGATTATCTTTTGTCCGTCAATACTGAATTTTACATTAGTAACCCCATCTTTATGCCCTTTGAGATTATAAACTTTCCGTGCTGAGCCTAAGTCCCAAATGTTAATGAGTGTATCACTAGAAGCTGTTAATAATTGTGTCCCGTCAGGTGAGATATCAATGTCATGATAAACATATCCTCTTCCTTTCATATAATGCATATAGTTGCCCCTTTCAGCATCCCAAACCGTTAAAAAATTATTTCTCTTCCAGGAGGTGTTGGTAATGACCTTCTTACCATCATAGCTAAACAAGGCGCTCTGTATGGGAAATTTACTACGAAGGATGAAAAAAAGAGCGCCGCTTTCGCTATCCCATATTTTTGAGGTTGAATCCAGCGAACTGGTTATGATCTTTTTTCCATCATAGCTAAACTTTGCATCTAGTACGTAATTATAATGTCCATCTATTTCGAGCAACAACTTACCGGTCTTTACATCCCATATTTTAGCGGTTTCATCAGATGATGCTGTTATAAATTTCTTCCCATCCGGGCTAAATCGTAACGTGTTAATTGCTGATGAATGGGCTTTAAGACGGAATTTCATTTGCCCGTTTTTTATATCCCATGCCGCTACCTCATCTTTTGCAGAAACTAACAGAGCAGTTCCTCCATCAGGACTGATCTGAACAAATCGTGTCCAGTGATCATGCTTAACAATCCTTTCTGTCTTTCCTTCGCTAATGTTTAAAACAATAATTGTACTATCCGCTCCGCTTGAACCAATGGCATACTTTGAATCTGCACTGAATTGAAGCTCATCTAATTCGGTACCCGTTTGTAATAACATAAGTACCCGGCCGGTATTGATATCACGAATGCTACAGGTATCAGCATAGAGGGTTAATAATTTTTGACCATCTGGCGTTAAGCCTGCAAACCTTTCTTCACCATTTAAAGGTATGTCGACTAAAAATTCGCCAGTTTTAGCATCCCATAATTTTATTTCCTCCGCAATGGTAATAATTTTATTATTATTGCTGCAATAAGAAGCAAATTCAACAGGCTTGGTATGTTTGAGTTCAAGTAGGAGATTGCCCGTGTTCATATCCCATATCTTAGCCGTTTTATCATCGGATGAAGTGATAATTTTTTTATTATCCCTGCTTACAAAAACTGAATTTATATTGTTGGTATGCCCGATTGGCAGCACCAATCTTGGTTGCTGCGCAAAACCTATATTGAACAAAGAAAAAAAACAAACACAAAGAGGAAGTGCAT
>JANPAT010000074.1:0-5050 GCA_031430075.1 Chitinophagaceae bacterium
AAGAATTGCAGCCCAAATTGTAAAATAAATCCAGTATTTAGTTGTTGTTTTTTTTGCTTCCATGATTTTAAATTATTTCGCAAATATAAGGATGCATTTAAAATATTTACAGCTTAATTCAATATTGTAAAAATTGCAAAGTTGAATCTAAAATTTTTTAGCATCTATGTTTTAATTATGTTTGTAAACTAACGGTTGTTAGTTAAAATATTTTTATGAATTTTAAAGAATCAGAGCTTACGTTACATGCAGCACAAATTGCCAAAGATTTTGCCCAACAACATATTAAACCATTTTTAATGGATTGGGATGAAAGTCAGGAATTTCCAGTTCATATTTTTAAAGAATTGGGAAAACTTGGGATGATGGGCGTTTTAGTACCTGAAGAGTATGGTGGTACTGGATTTGGTTATTTTGAATACAATGCTATAATTCAAGAAATTTCGCAAGTTTGTGGTTCTATTGGGTTAAGTGTTGCAGCACATAATTCACTTTGTACCAACCATATTTTAACTTTTGGCAACGAGAATCAAAAGAAAAAATATTTACAAAAATTAGCCACTGCCGAACATATTGGTGCATGGGGATTAACAGAACCCAATACAGGTAGTGATGCAGGCAATATGAAAACAACTGCTATTAAACAAGTAAATGAATGGGTTTTGAATGGTACTAAAAGTTGGATTACTCATGGTAAAAGTGGAGATATTGCAGTTGTAATTGCAAGAACTGGAGAGCCAAGAACAAAAAACAATGCTACTGCTTTTATTGTTGAAAGAGGTACAAAAGGTTTTATGGCTGGAAAGAAAGAAAATAAATTAGGTATGCGAGCCAGTGAAACCTGTGAAATGATTTTTGATAATTGTATTATTTCTGATGAACAAAGATTAGGTGAAGTAGGAGATGGTTTTAAACAATCAATGAAAATATTAGATGGAGGTAGAATTTCGATTGGAGCTTTATCAGTTGGTATTGCAAAGGGTGCTTATAAGGCTGCATTGCAATATTCAAAGGAAAGGCATCAGTTTGATCAACCCATTTCTAGTTTTCAGGGTATTAGTTTTAAATTAGCTGATATGGCTACTGAAATTGCAGCTGCAGATTTGCTTTTGCTTAAAGCTTGCGATATAAAAAATAATGGAGGAAAAGTTACTTTGCAAGGTGCTATTGCCAAATATTATGGTAGTGAAATTGCTGTAAAAATTAGTACAGATGCTGTTCAAATATTTGGTGGATATGGTTATACCAAAGATTTTCCAGTAGAAAAATTCTACAGAGATTCTAAACTTTGTACTATAGGAGAGGGTACCAGTGAAATTCAAAAATTAGTTATTGCCAGAGAGATTTTAAGTTAGTTTATACTTGAAAAACTCCCGTTTTAAATTCTTCAATTTTAGGATTATGATTAGCAGCTTTAATAGCTTCTGAAATAACTTTTCTAGTATCTATTGGGTCAATGATATCATCAACCCAAAGTCTTGCAGCAGCATAATATGGGGAAGTTTGTTTTTCGTATCTGTCTTTAATTTTATTCAACAAAATATTTTCATCTTCTTCACTCATTATTTTTCCCTTTGCTTTTTCACTAGCCACTTGTATTTGTAATAATGTTTTAGCAGCAGCACTACCACCCATTACAGCAATTTTTGCACTAGGCCAAGCATATATAAATCTTGGGTCATAAGCTTTACCACACATTGCATAATTACCAGCACCATAACTATTACCAATAATAATAGTAATTTTTGGTACAACCGAATTGGCAACAGCATTCACGAGTTTAGCACCATCTTTAATAATGCCACTATGTTCACTTCTGCTACCTACCATAAAACCTGTAACATCTTGCAAAAAAACTAACGGTATTTTTTTCTGATTGCAGTTCATAATAAAACGAGCTGCTTTATCTGCACTATCATTATAAATTACACCTCCTATTCTCATTTCTCCATTTGCAGTTTTTGTAATTAATCTTTGGTTTGCAACAATTCCTACAGACCAGCCATCTAATCTGGCATAGCCACAAACTATCGACTTGCCATAATCTTTTTTAAATTCATCAAAACTTGAATTGTTTTTTTCATCTCCATCAACAATTCTTTCAATAATATCTAAAATGTTGTAAGGTTTAGCATTTTGTTCACTCATTATACCATAAATCTCCTCTTGATTTTTTTGAGGTTGATAAGATGTAATTCTATTAAAACCTGCTTTTTCATTTTCACCCAATCTGCCCATTAAAGTTTTAATATAGTCTAAGCATTCATGTTCGGTTTTAAATTTATAATCTGCAATACCACTAATGCTGTTATGTGTATCTGCTCCTCCTAATGTTTCATTATCGATATCCTCTCCAATAGCTGCTTTTACTAAATAGCTTCCTGCTAAAAAAATACTACCATTACCTTCAACCATTAGTGTTTCATCACTCATTATAGGTAAATAAGCACCACCAGCAACACAAGCACCCATTACAGCAGCAATTTGTGTTATACCCATAGCACTCATTTTTGCATTGTTTCTAAACACTCTACCAAAATGTTCTTTATCAGGAAAGATTTCATCTTGCATGGGTAAAAAAACACCGGCACTATCAACCAAATAAATAATAGGCAAATGATTTTCCATTGCAATTTCTTGCATACGTAAATTTTTCTTACCTGAAATAGGAAACCAAGCTCCAGCCTTCACAGTTTGATCGTTTGCAATAATTACACATTGTCTTTCACTTACATATCCAATACCTGCAACACAACCAGCTGCAGGGCATCCACCTTGTTCTTCATACATTTCAAATCCTGCAAAAGCACCTATTTCTATAAAATTTGATTCTTTATCTATTAAATAATCTATTCTTTCTCTTGCTGTGAGTTTATTTCTTTCTAACTGTTTAGCAATAGATTTTTTTCCACCGCCTAATTTTATAACTTCAAATTTTTGTTTTTTGTCACTTATTAGTAATTTCATCCAATCTTCGTTTCTATTAAATTCTAAGTTTTGCATACAAACAGATGTTATTTTCGCAAATATAGCTTGGGTTAAATTAAACTTTTTAGTTATAAAAATATCGTAAGCCTAATAACTGATTATGATTCAACAAGAAGATAAAGAACTATTAGTTTTATTTAAAGAAACAGCAAATAAGGAGAAGGCTTTTACTGCCATTATAAAAAAATATCAGGAAAAATTATATTGGCATATTCGACGAATGGTAGTGGAACATGAAGATGCTAATGATGTTTTGCAAAACATGTTTATTAAAGTTTGGAATGGATTAGAAAATTTTAGAGAAGATAGTCAGTTATATACTTGGTTATATCGTATTGCTACCAACGAAAGTTTAACTTTTATTGAGCAACAAAAAAGAAAGTATGCATCGAGTATAGATGAAGAGGAAAATGGATTGAGTGAAAAGATTGTGGCAAGTGAAGGATTTGATGTAAAAAAATTAGAATGGAAGCTGCAATTGGCAATACAAAAACTCCCAGAAAAGCAAAGAGTAGTTTTTAATTTAAGGTATTATGATGAAATGCCTTATGAAGAAATGAGTAGAGTTTTAGAAACAAGTGAAGGTGCATTAAAAGCCAGCTATCATCATGCTGCAAAAAAGATTGAAGATTTTATTAGAAATTATTAAACTTAAACGTAAAAAAAAAGTCTGAAAAATGTCATGGGAGACGATTATAAAATATTAAATTCGTTAAAAAACAGTAAATCAGATACTTATAAAGTTCCAAATGCTTATTTTGAGGAGCTTGCTGATAGTGTTTTATTAAAAATTCATTCAAAAAATAGTTCTTTTACTATTCCAGAAGCATATTTTGATGGTTTAGCAGCCTCAATTTTAGCTAAAATAAAAAATCAGGAAGTAAGAAATAATGCTAATTCAGAAATAAAAGAATTTGCCCCAATACTTGCATCATTACAACAAAAACAAGTTTATAAAGCACCTGATAACTATTTCAACTATTTAAGTATAAGTATACCTGTTAGTTCAAAAGCTAAAGTTGTACAATTAAAAACTCGTTATACTTTTATAAAATATGCAGCAGCTGCTATTACTATATTTGTAATAGCTTTTGGAGGATTATTTAATTATCAGCAATCACAACAAAGTTTGGCAATTTACAAACAAGTTAAGCAAATTAATGTTGAAAAAAGTATCAACTTAATTAGCGATAATGATTTAAATACTATAGTAGATGAAGAACAATTATTGGCTTATCATTCAACATATACCAACACTAGTTTACCTTGGAAGAATTTAGATAATTTAGATGAAGAAATGCAATACGTTTCAGACGAAGAAATTGACGCTTACTTTAAAGAAAATGATATATCAATTAATTAAAAATATTATAATGAAAAACTTTTTACTTATTTCATTCTTGTTCGTGGCTTATCCAATATTTGCACAGGAAAATGAGGCAAAAGATCAGGATGAAGTGATTGAAAATTCTAAAATAGCTCAATCTATCGATGCTTTAAAAATGGCATACATTACAAAAGAATTAAATCTTTCTCCCGATGAAGCACAAAAATTTTGGCCAGTTTATAATAACTACTCAAATGAATTAAAAAAAGCCAGAAAAGATTTTAGGCAGGATGATTTAGCTTTTGAAGAAAGAAAGATTGGCATTATGAGAAGATATCAAGATGATTTTAGAAGAGTTTTAAATAGTGATATTCGATCAAAGCAATGTTTTAGAGTTGAGCCAGAATTTCATAAGGTTTTACGAAGAGAATGGCAAAGAAGACATGGACCAAACATCCCGGATAGAAATATTCAAAATGTGCGACCAAATAACATCAAACCACATAAAATAATTCCTTAAAAAGTTATACATTATTTTAAAACTAGTTTTACTAGTTTTAAACCCTAAAAGATGCCAAATTTTTAAGAGTTTTCAAAATAGACTCAAAAAAAATTTGGCATCTTTGTTAACACCTCTATATTTGCAACCCAATTAAAAATGGAGCGTTGGTCAAGGGGTTAAGACACCTCCCTTTCACGGAGGAATCACGGGTTCGATTCCCGTACGCTCTACAA
>JANPAT010000075.1:0-2919 GCA_031430075.1 Chitinophagaceae bacterium
ACTCTCGAAAATAAAGCCAACAATAAATTGTATGGTTTGCCTTTAATACTTGGTATTATTGGATTTTTCTTTCACTATAAACGTAAAGGCTCAGATGCTTTAATAAATTTTTTATTGTTCTTTTTTACAGGAGTTGCAATTAATATTTACTTAAATCCTGCAGGTTTTCAACCTCGTGAAAGAGACTATGCTTATGTAGGAAGTTTTTATGCATATGCTGTGTGGATTGGTTTAGGAGTAATGGCTGTTGCAAGTTGGTTACAGAAAAAAATGAATGGTTCAATGGCAAGCATTTTAGCAGTAGCATTATGTTTTATTGCTGTTCCATTTGTTATGGCTCAACAAGAATGGGATGATCATGATAGAAGTAATAAAACAATTGCAAGAGATTTAGCTAGAAATTATTTAGAAAGTTGCCCTAAAGATGCTATTTTATTTACGTTTGGCGATAATGATACTTACCCACTTTGGTATGCTCAAGAAGTTGAAAATATTCGACCTGATATTAGAGTTGTCAACTTTAGTTTATTAGGAATCGATTGGTATGTAAATCAAATGAGATATAAAGTAAACGAAAGTCCTGCCATTGATGTGATTTGGAGTGCAGATCAAATTCAAGGAAGAAAAAGAGATTATGTAAGATATCAAGCCAATGCTTCTTACCCAGATGGCACTTATTATGATTTATATGATATAATGAAGAATTATGTTGGAAAAGATGATAAAGATAAAATACAAATAACAGATAATGAAACTGGAGATTTTATTAATACTATTCCAACAAAAAAATTATCAATTCCGGTTGATAAAAGTGTAATTGCAAATGATAAATCCATACAATCTGGCGATTCGATTTTATCAGCAATAAATTTTGAAATAAGTAAATCAACCTTATACAAAAACGATTTAGCAGTTTTAAACATCGTTGCTGCAAACAAATGGAAACGCCCAATTTGTTTTACTTCAAACTATGGATTAGAAGGCATTGGTTTAACTAATTATTTAAGAAGAGATGGATTAACATATAGACTTGTACCAAGCATGAATCCTGAAATCAATGCAGATTGGATGATGGATAAATTATTAAACAAATTTACCTCGGGTAATGCAAATAAAAAAGGTGTTTATTTTGATGAAGAAAATAGACGGCATTTATTAAGTATTAGAGGTGCTTATGCTGAACTTGCTGGGTTTTTAGCCACTAAAAATAGAAAAGCTGAAGCAAGAAAAGTTTTAGATAAAGTAGATGGTTTGATGTTACAAGAAAATGTTCCTTATGGTTTAGTTAGTCGTGGCAACATGCATAACAGAACAACAATTATGTTATTAGATGCTTGTTATAGAGCTGAACATAAATTTTTAGCAGAAAAAATATCAAAAGCTTTACATAAAGAATTAAAAGAAGAAATGAATTATTATAATTCATTAGAAGGTATTAAAGCTGAGAATATGATGCAAGAAAAGTCTGATCTGGAACAATTTTTAAAGAGCTTAGAACAAATGGAACAAATGTTTAAATCTTTAAATACAACAAAGCAACTTTCAGATTCTGCAGTAACAAAATAAATCTTTATCAAAGAAATTAAAAGTGAATAGACCTAAAATAAACAAGCCTTGCAAATGCAAGGCTTGTTATCATTAACAAAAAAATTAAAATGGCAAATCGTCATTATCACTCATTTCAGAACTTGAGTTCATTGCAGTATCAGCAGATTTAGCATCAGCATTATTATCATTAGAACTTCCATCAGGGTTACGAGATCCTAATAACTGAACACTATTTATTCTTAATGAAAGAGTTGCCCCATTTCTTCCATCTTGTGTGGTATATGTTCTTACATCAGGCGTTCCTTCAACATATACTTGTGTGCCTTTTTTTAAATAAGGAGCAACAGCCGTTCTATCTGTCCAATATGCACAATCAACCCATGTAACTTTATCTTTTGCGTTACCTTGTGCATCTTTATATTTTTCTGAATGTGCAACAGTAAAATTAATAACGGTTTTGCCATTCACATTGTTTACTACAGCATCTTTACCAAGATTGCCAATGACTTGTAATTTAATCATAATTAAAAAATTTAACTTTAATAAAAAGCAATATAAGGTTAAAAAATAAAATTATAATAAAAATACTCTTTTAAGTTGTAATGTTAATTGAGGCAATGTAGAAATTAGCATCTTTTACAAAAAGCTTAATATTTGATACCCATAACTTTGCTGCGATGCAAAAAATTATCATAAAGGTTATAAATCAATCCATTCATCC
This sequence comes from Chitinophagaceae bacterium, assembly GCA_031430075.1. GTDB lineage: Bacteria > Bacteroidota > Bacteroidia > Chitinophagales > Chitinophagaceae > CAIVPM01. The sequence goes on from JANPAT010000075.1 coordinate 2,270, forward strand.
TTTGCCAAAGTATGAAACAACTGGTTCGTCTGGATTAGATTTGAAAGCATTTATTCAAGAACCTATTGAATTAAATTCTTTAGAAAGATGTTTGGTTTCTACAGGTTTATTCTTAGAAATTCCAGTTGGTTTTGAAGCACAAGTAAGATCTAGAAGTGGCTTAGCAATTAAACAAGGCTTAGTTTGCTTAAACTCTCCTGGTACTATAGATGCAGATTATAGAGGTGAAATAAAAGTAATTTTAATAAATCTTTCGAACGAAAAAGTTACTATTTCGAATGGAGACAGAATTGCTCAATTAGTTTTTCAAAAAATAGATCAAGTAGAATTATTGCAAGTAGAAGTTTTAGATACAACAGAAAGAGGTTCTGGTGGCTTTGGCCATACAGGCATTTAACAAATAGATTTAAATATGCGAAATATTTTTTTAATATTAATATTCTTTGGATTTCTTTTGGCTGCCTGTAGACCAAGAAAAGTAGTTACACCAATTAGAACAGCAATTGAGAAAAAAGATACAATACAAACAGTTATTATTAAAGAAACAACCATTGTTGATTCAATTTCAATAGTTAAAGAAATGATGGCCAAAGTAATGCATCAAAAAATTGATTTTTTTACTTTTAATGCCAAAATAAAAGCTGAGTATG
>JANPAT010000076.1:0-4466 GCA_031430075.1 Chitinophagaceae bacterium
CTTTATATTTTTACATTAAATTTACAACTCAAATACCAATTAGTGAAGAAATATATTATTCTATTATTTATTACAACTCCTTTCTTTCTGAAGTCGCAAGAAACTGCAAAAAAAGAAACAAGAAAAGAAAGAATTGAAAAGCAAAAAGAAAAAACTAAAAAGCTTCAAAAGGATGCTGAAGAAGGAGCTATTATTTTCAATAAACAATCATCATTCAATATTACTTTAAGAAATGATGGCTATGCATTTGGCTATGAAAGAGGTAAGTTCAAAAAAATAAATAAAACAAACTTATGGTGGGTTCATTTGGGAGAAAGAAAACATCTTAAAGAAGAAAAACTTTCTCAAGAATTTGCAGGTTTTCAAATTGGCAACCCATTCATTTATGGTAAAGCAAATAATTTTTACTTTTTAAATATTGGTCTAGGCCAACAAAAATTATTAGGTGGCAAAAGCACAAAAAATGGTGTTGCAGTATCTGCAATTTATGGTGGAGGATTAACCTTGGGCTTACTTAAACCTTATTATTTAGAAGTTATTGGAAGAACTCCAGGAACAATTGATGAAATAAAATGGAATGATGATAACCCCGATTTAAGATTTTTAAACACCGATTCCATACTTGGTGCAGCATCATTAGGTAAAGGATTTAACGAAATAAAATTATCGCCAGGTGCATTTGCAAAAGCTGCCATTCGATTTGATTATGGAAAATTCAATGATATAGTTTCTGCATTGGAGATAGGAATTAGTGGTGAATATTATTTCCAAAAAGTTCCTCAAATGGTATTATTAAAAGAAAAAAACTTTTTCTTAAACGGCTATATTACTTTGATTTTTGGTTCTAGAAAATAAAATAATTAATGCAAGAATTACCTGTTATAGCTGCAATTGATAACGATATAAAATTAAAAAAACCCAATTGGCTTAGAGTTAAACTTCCTATTGGAGAAAGTTATAAGCATGTAAGGGGTTTAGTTGATAAAAATAAATTACACACCATTTGCGAAAGTGGTAATTGCCCAAATATGGGAGAATGCTGGGGCGAAGGCACAGCAACTTTTATGATACTGGGTAATATTTGTACTAGAAGTTGCAGATTTTGTGCAGTTGCAACAGGCAAACCCGAAGCGATAGATTGGGATGAACCTCAACGTGTAGCAGAAGCTATTAACTTAATGAAAGTTAAACATGCTGTGGTAACTTCTGTTGATAGAGACGAGCAACCTGATGGTGGAAGCATAATTTGGCATAATACCATAAAAGCAATTAAAACACTAAATCCTTCAACAACTTTAGAAACATTAATCCCCGATTTTAGAGGTATTGAAGAACAAATTCAAAGAGTAGCTGAGGCTGCACCTGAAGTGGTGAGCCATAACATGGAAACTGTTGAAAGAATTACTAAAAAAGTTCGAGTTCAAGCTAAATACGATAGAAGCCTTTTTGTTTTAGATTATCTTAAAAAAAATGGCATGAGAACCAAAACAGGAATCATGTTAGGCATTGGAGAAACAAAAAATGAAGTTGTTGAAACTATGAAACAATTGGTAGGTATTGGATGCGATGTTCTTACACTTGGTCAATACCTACAACCCACACCAAAACATTTACCTGTACAACGTTTTGTTCATCCCGATGAATTTAAAGAATTAAAAGAGATTGGATACTACTTAGGCTTTGATTATGTTGAAAGTGGACCACTTGTTCGTAGTTCTTATCACAGCGAAAAACATGTAATTGCAGGATGGGGTAAAACACAATGGCTAAAAGAGAAAGAAATGCTACTCCAATAAATTTATTCTGTACTAATAAATTTCAAATTCCTTTTTATTCCAGAAAACTTTGATCGCTTCAAGGATGAATTTTTGAAAATAGTTTTAAAATTTTCTTCTGTTAATTCATTCCAATCTGATAAACTAAAATTTAAAATCTCATGCAAAGGTTCAAACTCTTTTTCTTCATGAGGTTTTGAAAATCTATTCCATGGACAAACATCCTGACAAACATCACAACCAAACATCCAATTATCAAATTTACCTTTTACATTATTTGGTATTAATGCATCTTTTAGTTCAATAGTAAAATATGAAATGCATTTACTTCCATCAATTTCTTTGTTGGACAATATGGCATTTGTGGGGCATTCATCAATACATTTTGTGCAAGTACCACAATAATCTTTCACAAAAACATTATCATAATCTAAAGCTACATCAATAATTAAAGTAGCAATAAAAAAGAAAGAACCAGATTGTTTATTAATGAGATTTCCATTTTTTCCTATCCAACCCAACCCACTTTTTACAGCCCAAGCTCGTTCTAAAACAGGTGCACTGTCTACAAATCCCCTCCCATTAAAATCGCCAATTTGTTCTTTAATTTTTTGTAAGAAAAGATGTAACTGATTTTTTATTACTGTGTGATAATCTTTTCCAAAAGCATATGTAGAAATTTTAGGAATATTATTTTTTTGTTGATGAGATGGATAATAATTTTTCAAAAGTGTAATAACACTTTTAGCTCCAGGAACTAATTTTTGAGGATTGGTTCTTAAATCAAAATGGTTTTCCATGTACTGCATAGTTCCTTGAAACCCTTTATTCAACCAAGTTTCAAGTCGTTTAGCATCATCATTTAAAAATGCTGCTTTGGCAATACCACAAAAATAGAAACCCAATTCGTTTGCAGTGATTTTTATGTATTGAGTAGAAGTCATGAAAAATAATCTTTATAAATCTCTAACTTCAACAATTAAAAATTTTAAATAATTAGTATTTTCTAAACCCCAAACAATTGGATGATCGGATGATTGAGCATTAAAAACTACTTGCTTTATTTTTTTCTTTGCATCTCGTGCTGCTTGTTGAATAGTATGTAAAAATAATTCTGGATGAACCAAATTAGTACAACTTGAAGTCACTAAAAACCCACCATCTTTAATCAACTTCATACCACGTAAATTAATTTCTTTATAGCCAGTAACTGCTTTTTGAATAGTGGCTCTACTTTTTGTAAATGCAGGAGGGTCAAGCATTACAACATCATACTCTCTACCTTCTTTACACCAATTTTTTAATACATCAAAAGCATTCATTGCTTCGAACTTGCAAATATTTTCGTAGCCATTCAAAGCAGCATTCTTGTTAGCTAGTTCAACAGCATTTTCACTAATATCTATACCATAAACAGATTTTGCTCCAAAATGAGCAGCATGAATTTCAAAAGTTCCAGTGTAAGTAAATGCTCCTAAAACATCTGCACCTTTTACGATTTGTTTTATGGCTCGTCGATTATCTTGTTGATCTAAAAAGTATCCGGTTTTTTGTCCATTTTCTATATCAACATTAAACTTTAATCCATTTTCATTAATAATAATATTTGTATCGAAAGCCTCAGATAAAAATCCTTTCTTTTGTTCTAAGCCTTCTAAAACTCTTACTGGTACATCATTTCGCTCATAAATACCTTTGGGTTGAAATATTTTTTTTAACGCATCAACAATTTGGTCTTTATACTTTTCAATACCATACGATAAAGTTTGTATCACAAAATAATCATTGAATTTATCAATTATTAAAGCAGGCAATTCATCTGCTTCGCCAAAAACCAATCTGCAATTTTCAACATAACCCAATCTTTTACGATACTCCCAAGCTTGTGAAATTTTTTGAAAGAAAAAAGCCTCATCGATATTTTCTTTTTTTCGAGATAACAATCGAACCAATATTTGAGATTTTGGATTGATATAACCTCTGCCACAATATTTATCATCATAATAAAATACATCAACAATATCTCCTGGCTCAACCACACCAATTATTTTATCTACTTCATTGGCATAAATCCAAGGATGACCATTGGCTACCCTCAATGCAATTTTTCTATTTAAAATTACTTTAGTCATTATATTATTTGTGAAAACCTTACAAAAGTAACCTTATCAAATTAACCAAATAGATTATTATGTATTGAATAATCAATAGTTCAACTTAACAGAAACTTCTTAATATTGCAATTCATTAATTAAGCAAAATGAGTACAAGTAAACAAATAAATTCAAAACCATTATTTGGCAAAGAAAATTATACCTGGATGATAATTGGAGGAGCTGTTATTTTACTAGGCATTTTTTTAATGAGTGGAGGAAAGAACGTTGACCCAAATGTTTTCGATAAAAATGTTGTGTATAGTAAAACTAGAATTACTGTTGCTCCTATTTTAATTTTATTGGGATTAGTAATAGAAATCTACGCCATTTTTAAAAAGAATAAAGCAAACTAATTTTTTATCAAGCGGTGTTACACCGCTTTTTTATTTTTATCATGAATTTAATTCAGTCAATCATTATAGCCATTGTTGAAGGCTTAACAGAATACTTGCCAATTTCTTCAACAGGACATATGATTATAACAAGTTCATTAATGGGTATTGAAAAAGACGAATTTGTAAAACTTTTTGAAATA
>JANPAT010000077.1:0-2142 GCA_031430075.1 Chitinophagaceae bacterium
AATAGTTGCAAATAATATAATCATATGGAGTTATGATTTTCATAACTCCATAAATTTAAATTTATGGAAAAAGAATTAACACCACAAGAAAGCCTTCAATTAATAGAAGGAATGATTCAAAAAACTAAAGCTACTTACCACGATAAAGGAATTAGTGCTTTGCTTTGGGGAACAGTAGTTACTATTGCATCTCTTGTAACTTATGCAAGAATTCAATATGATTTTAAATTGGGTTTTGATATTTGGTTAGTAGTGCTTTTTGCCATTATTCCTCAAATATTTATATCCATTCAAGAAAAAAGAAAGATAAAGATTAGAAAACATGATGATGAAGCTATTGATGCCGTTTGGATTGTTTATGCAATAACTATTTTTGGTTTAGTAGCCTATCAAAATATTGTACCAGCAGCTACAAGTAGTTTATTAAAGGCAGATGGATGGCAAATGATGAAACATTATTTAGATGCTTCAAAACCAGATGAAATCATCACTCCTTTTGCACCAAGTTTTTCATCCATCTTTATTTTAATTTATGCATTTCCAACATTTATTACAGGGTTAGTTAAAAAATTTAAACCCATGATTATTGGTGGTATCATAAGTTATGCTGCTTTCATAGTTTCATTGTACACTGAAACAAAATACGATATGTTGTTGTGTGCTCTTGCGGCAATTTGTAATTGGCTCATTCCTGGAATTATTTTAAGAAGAAGATATTTAAAAAAGATGGCTTGCTAATGTTTAAAGATTTAGATCCTATATTACATTCACAACTTCGATTAGCTGTAATGAGTTTATTAATTGGAGTTAAAGAAGCAGAATTTACTTTTATAAAAGAAAGTACAAATTCTACTGCTGGCAATTTGAGTGTACAAATTCAAAAGCTAAAGGATGTTGGTTATATTGATGTGAATAAAAAATTTAAAGACAACTATCCTTTAACCACTTGCAAAATTACTAAGAAAGGAATTGATGCTTTTGAGTTATATGTAAAAAATTTGCAAGAATATTTGAATGTAAAATAAGTTGTTCACTTTTTAAAAAGTGCTGCAAACATGGTATCTGCTTTGATCGTATATCCTTCAAAATATTTTTGTTCTACCAATTGTAAATGTTCAGATAATTGCTCTACAATATGTTCATTTTCTAATTTGAATACACTACAAGTAATATAGAGTAAATAACCATTTTTTTCTAAGTAATTGATAACATTGCTTGCCATTGAATATTGAAGTTTGCTAAATTCAGCAATTTGCTTTTGTTCAAAATTTAATATTTGCTCTGGAGTTCTTGCCCAAGTTCCACTACCTGTACAAGGCACATCACAAATAATAAAATTAAATGTTTCTTTTTTGTCAATAGGTTTTGAAATATCAGCAATAAATGAATGATAATTTTTTATTCCTGCTTCAAAAAATCTTTTCTTTAAATTTTGAATGATTGATGCTCTGCTATCACTAACAGTGATTTTCAAATTGCTGATAATATCATTTGCTAAAATAGTTTTACCACCACTTGCTGCACAACAATCCCATAATCGAATGGGGAATTCTAAATTATTTTTTACAATTTCTACTAAGTATTTAGTTTGTTGAGAGCTATAGTCCTGCACCACAACTTCTTTATTTATTTCTACAACATTTTTTATTTGTGTAGCATTATTTAAACTCAAACAGTCATCTCCTATTTCAACAAATCTTACTTGCTTTTCATTCAATTTATTAATGACAATATTTTTTTTATGAGGTCGAATTCTTAAAAATAAATCGGGTTGAACAAAATGACTTTTTATAAAATCCTCTTTACTATTTATGCCTCCAATTTTCTCCTTTAAACCAAAAACATCATTTAAATAACATGGATGAATTGTATCTAAGAATTGAATTCGATTATTTAGCTCGACACTCCAATTATTTAAAAATAATTTATCATATAAAAATTCAAATTCTCGAGGTTCATCATTACAAATAAAAAATCCAAGCTTTATTTTTTCTTCAATTGAAATTGCTTTGAATGAATTACCTAATCGGAAATATGAAAAACAAAGTGCAGCAATATTTTTTCTGTCGGTAGAACCATGTTTTTTATGTTGAGCAAAATAATTTTTTAAAAAAATAGCAAATGGAATTGTAGCATCATACA
>JANPAT010000078.1:0-4571 GCA_031430075.1 Chitinophagaceae bacterium
TTTTTTTCTCTTAATTGTGCATGTGTTAATCCTTCTTTTATTTTTTCTTGTAGGGTGATTAATGCATTTAGCAAAGCTTCTGGCCTTGGTGGACAACCAGCAATATAAACATCTACAGGAATTACATGATCTGCACCTTTAACCACAGAATAAGTATTATAAAAAAATGGTCCTCCACTAATGGCACAAGCTCCCATTGCAATGGCATATTTAGGGTCGGGCATTTGATCGTATAATCGTTTTAAAACAGGTGCCATTTTATTTACTATTGTTCCTGCAATGATGATTACATCTGCTTGCCTTGCACTAGCACGTGCCACTTCGAAACCAAATCGAGAGAAATCGTATTTTGCAGAAGCCACACTCATCATTTCAATACCACAACAACTGGTTGCAAAAGTTAATGGCCATAATGAGTTAGATCGAGCCCAATTCATAATATCATCTAATGTAGTTACCACAACATTAGCACCATCAATTGCATGTACTTCTCCAGGAAAAACTTCTTGTGTTGGGGTTGTTGATTTTACATCCATTTTAATGCTCCTTTTTTATGTGCATATAAAAATCCCATAAATAATATAGATAAGAAAATAATAATTTCAACAAATGCAAACCAGCCTATTTCTTTTACTACAACAGCCCAAGGATATAAAAAAATTAATTCTACATCGAACACTAAAAATATTAAAGCAAATAAATAATAGCCCACATGATATTGTGGCCAATTGGTTCCTGTTGTTGGAATTCCACACTCGTAGGGTTCTCCTTTTTGCGAATTGGTTGAGCCCTTGGTTAAAATTTTTGAAACTAGTATACCGCCAGCAGAAAAAACAATTGCTGCAAAAATTAAAGCAAGTAAAGCAATTGGTCCCATAAGCTTTTATTATTTTTCAAATTTAGTTAGTTGGGCAATGAAAAATAAAATAATTATGATAAAAATAAATGACAATTATCATAAAACACATTTTAGTTTTACCCATACAGTTCGTAATGAATATCTTTTTTCTCGTAACCCAATTCCAGTAATTTTTTCTGGGCTTCATCAATCATATTTTTCCAACCACATAAATAAAAATAGGCATTGGTTATACCTTCATTAATTTTTTTTGTTTCAATCAATTCTAAATAGGCATCGTGCACATAGCCTTTTTTACCCCAAGTTGGTATTTCTGATTCTCGAGAAAAGCAAGGAATATATTTGAAGTTGGGCATTTTGTTTTGTAATTGAATTAACTCATCCTTATACAAACAATAATTAAATGTTCTGCATCCAAAAATTAGAAAAATATTTTTACAAGGAATTTTGTTTTGATGAATATAATGAATCATGCTTCTAAAAGGTGCAATGCCCGTACCTGTACAAATAAGGTATAAATCTTTATCGAGTACAGGGGGTAGTACAAATTTTCCTAAGGGGCCACGAAATGTAAGTTCATCGCTGATTTTAGTTTCATTAAATAAATAATTAGAACCAGCACCTCCTTCTAACAAAACAATTACTAATTCAATAATATTTGTTTTATTAGGCCAAGAAGCAATGGAATAACTACGCCAACGTCTGTTTTTTTGTGTATGAATGGGTAAATCTAACGTGATGAACTGTCCTGCTTCAAATTCAAATATTGGAGTTTCGATAGTTTCAATAAAAAAGCTTCGAGTTGTAGGTGCAATTTGCTTAATATCTACAACTTTTCCTTTTTGCCAAGTTAACATTTCTGTCTAATTAAAGCATGAATATACAATCATTATTTTATTGAGAAAATTAGGGTAATATATTGTTTATTAATTCAAGTAATTTATTTGAATTAAATTGAACATTTACATTTCTCTGATAATTAAAATTTGCAGCTTCTTTTAAGGCTTCGTTCATATCAAATACATTTTGTGTATAGCTGAGGGCTATTTTCTTTTTTAAAAGATATGCTGCTAAATATTCTTGTTCTGTTTGTCCTGGAGTAGGTATTAATATTGCTTTTTTTTGAAGGCTCAGTAATTCCATAACAGATGTGTATCCACTTCGTGAAACAATAAACTCGCTTTCATTCAACACTGTTTCTAATTTATGATGTTGAAGATGGTTATACACTTCGACCCCAGTGATACTTATAGATTTTTCGGTTTCTGGCAACCCTCTTAAAAAAATTATTTTCTTACTTTTTAATAATGAGGTTTGATGTATTAATTTTTCTTCTAATAATGTTCTTTGGGGCTCTGGCCCAGATAGTAAAACACAAACATCATATTTTTTTATAGTGTTGGTTTGAATTTTAAATCTACTTAAGTTGCCTAAATAGTGAGTTGGAATTTGAGGTAATTTTTTAGGATGGGATAGTCTTCCTGCCATATTATTCTCTCCTGCAATATCTGGTATCCAACATTGATGAAATTTATTGATGAAAGCATAATTTATTTTTTGAATGATGGCTCTCATCCATTCAAAAGGTGCTTGAATTTCTAATTGGTGGGTGATGAAAATACAAGGCACTTTTTTTGAAAATAATCCAAAGCGATTGTCGCTTATAACTATATCAATTTTTTCTTCTTGAATAATTTTTTTTAACCATTGGTGTTCGTTATAAATTGCGATTATTATTTTTGGTATTTGAAACAATATTTTCAATCCAAAAAAATAAGTATTTTTTGCATAAGTAATATTATATCCTTTAGAAAAAATAAATTTTACATTACTTAATTCTTGCTGTAATAATTTTTGTTGTTTTGGTGTAGCAGCAATAATGATGGAATGATTTTGTTGCTGTAATAATCTTACAATAGGTATACATCTGGTAGCATGACCCAAACCCCAATCGAGCGGAGCAATTAAAATGGTTTTTATGGATGTGTTTGTCAAAATATAATAATTAACAAATTTATATTATAAATAGTTTATAGTTTAGTGGCCACATGTTAAAGCAAAAAAATTTTAAACTTGTTCTAATGCTTCTTGTAACTTGTTTTATACTCAGTTCGTGTGGTAGAAGTAATTACAGTAAGCAATGCATGTGCCCTGTAAGAAAAGCAACTTAAATTATTATACAAAACTAACTTGCCATGTCGAATTTAAAATACAATATCTATTTTAAACTTGGGACTATCATTTTAATTGGTGTTTTATTGTTAATCCCAACTTCAATGATAGAATCTTTGATATATGAAAGAGAAACAACTCAGAGAGATGCTATAAGTGAAGTTAGTTCTAAATGGGGTGAAGAACAAACCATTTCTGGCCCATTCATATCCATACCCTACACCAAGTATGTAAAAGAATTTTCAAAAAAAGATTCAACAGAAAAAATTGTAGCTGTAAAAGATTTCATTCATATACTTCCCAATGAATTAAATATAAATGGTCAAATAAAACCTGAGCCAAGATATAGAGGTATTTATGAAATTGTAGTTTATAATTCTACAGTAAATATTGCAGGTAAGTTTTCTAAAATTAATTTTACAGAATTTGATATTCCTGTTGAAAATATTCAATTCGATAAAGCACACTTAACTTTAGGAATAAGTGATTTAAGGGGAATTGAAGAACAAATTAGTTTAAGCTGGAATGCTAAAAGTTTCTCATTTAATCCAGGAGTTCCTAATACAGATATTGTAAAAAGTGGTATTAATGCTGCTGTAAACATCAATAAAAATGATAGCAGTAATTATAGTTTTTCTCTTGATATTAATTTAAAAGGTAGTCAATTGCTTTATTTTACTCCTGTTGGTAAAATAACAGATATAAATATGAGTTCTAGCTGGAAGAACCCCAGTTTTAATGGAGCTTTTTTACCTGACTCAAGAGTCATTTCAGACTCTGGATTTAAAGCAAATTGGAATGTTTTGCATTTGAATAGGAACTATCCTCAAGCATGGACTGGCAGCAGTTTCTCTATACATGATTCTTCTTTTGGTATTAATTTATTATTGCCTGTAGATAATTATCAAAAATCGTATCGCTCTATTCGTTATGCCATTTTATTTATTGCCTTTACTTTTTTAGTTTTCTTTTTTATTGAGGTGCTAAACAAAGTATTTATTCATCCTATCCAATATATTTTAGTAGGCATTGCACTCATTGTATTTTATTCATTGTTATTATCTATTTCAGAACATTTAAAATTCAATTTGGCATTTATTATTTCGGCAACAGCTACATTACTTTTGGTTGCTGGTTATGTAAAAGCCATTTTAAAATCGAATAAACTGGCTATTTTATTAACTTGTATTTTATTCCTTCTATATACCTTTATCTTCATCATTATTCAACTACAAGATTTTGCTTTACTAATAGGAAGTATTGGTATTTTCATCATCTTAGGATTAGTGATGTATTATTCTAGAAAAATAGATTGGTACAATTTAAGTTTAAAAGAAACTAATGATAATAATGTGTTGGAAGAAGATGACGTAAAAGGTAAGTGGTAATTACAAGCTTCATTTCAACTTTTCTAATGCAGCTTCTAATAGCTGCATTACTTTTTCAATATCATCTAATTTAACAACACCTACACTTAACCTATACCATGCACTTGAAGCATCTGCTCCAAAAGCAGTAAATGGTACAATAGCCAATTTGG
>JANPAT010000079.1:0-8860 GCA_031430075.1 Chitinophagaceae bacterium
AAAGCATATCAAATTATACAATTATCATCAAATTAACATCTTCAAATCAGTTGCTTTGTATTTTTGAACTTCTGAAGTAATTATATGCAAGAAATTAAAAATATTATTAGCTCATCTATACAAACAAAAGAATTGGTTTTACAAGATGAGATTTTACTTAATAAAATATTACAGTCAATTGATGCAATTGAATATGCATTTAAACAAAATAAGAAAGTTTGGTTTTGTGGCAATGGTGGTAGTGCAGCTGATGCACAACATTTAGCTGCTGAGTTTTCTGGAAGATTTTATAAAAACAGAAAAGCCTTGCCAGCCGAGGCTTTGCATTGCAACTCATCATACCTAACAGCTGTTGCCAACGATTATAGTTTTGATGTAGTGTATTCTCGTTTAATTGAAGGCATTGGAAATGTTGGTGATGTTTTGATTGCAATTAGCACTAGTGGCAACTCTGCCAACATAATTAATGCAATTGAATCGGCTAATGAAATGGGTATTACAACCATAGGTTTTACAGGAGAAACTGGAGGAAAAATGAAAGAAATTTCAAACATATTAATAAATGTTCCCAGTACTATTACTCCTCGAATTCAAGAAAGTCATATTTTAATTGGGCATATTATTTGCGAGATAGTTGAAGCAAGATTATTTTAATGAAAACAATATTTTTCTTTTCAATTTTATTCTTTTCATACTTTTCATTAGCTCAACCAAAAATTGAGATTAATGCACAACAAACTATTGATGGTTTTGTTTTACATGCAACCAATTTAGAGTACAGTGCTGTTTCGGTTAAACTAAAATTGAATTTAAAGAATTTAAGTTCATCAAAAGGAGACGAATTCATCGCTGTAATTCCGAATAATACTGTACAATTTGCAATTGCTGAATTAAATAAATTAAATGAATATGCTGGTTATAGTTATTCGTATGATGTTACTTCAACTTTTGGAGATGTCACTATTGATTCGTATGACAGCAACTATAAGTACAGCTTACCTTTTGACAAAGGAAAAGAATTTCAATTACAACAAGGATATTTTGGAAAATATACTCACCAAAATGAAAGATCATTAGATATTGAAATGCCAATTGGAACAAATGTTTGTGCAGCAAGAAAAGGAATTATTATTAAACAAGTTGATGGAAATAATAGCTATTGTTCAAAACCATCTTGTACAAATTTTAATAATTACATTGATATTTTACACGATGATGGTACCATTGCCAACTACTCCCATTTAAAATATAAATCTTGTAAATTTAAAGTTGGTGATTCAGTAAATGAGGGAGATTTTATTGCAGAAAGCGATCAAACTGGCTATACATCTGGTCCTCACTTGCATTTTGTTGTTTATTTGCCTGCATTTGAAAATAGAAAATCTTTACCAACATTATTTAAAATAAATAATGGGAACGAGTTTACTTTACTTCAAGAAAAACAATTCTATTTTAAGAATTATTAACTAAATATGACTTTAAACTTTGATAAAAGCTGGACTCTTTTTTTAGATAGAGATGGTGTGCTCAACAAAGAAAAAAATAACGATTACATTTTTAATTGGAATGAGTTTGTCTTTTATAATGATGTTTTAAAAGCCATGCAAATTTTTAATTCTTTATTTTATAAAATAGTTATCGTAACAAATCAACGTGGAGTTGGAAAAAAGTTAATGACTCAAGAAAATTTGAATGATATTCATCATAACTTGAAAATAGAAATAGAAAAAAATAATGGAAGAATTGATGCAATTTATAGCTGTACAGATTTAAACAATGATTCATTAAATCGCAAACCCAATATTGGTATGGCTCTACAAGCCAGAGATGAATTTCCAAATATTGAATTATCAAAATCAATTATGGTGGGCAATAAATTAAGTGATATGGAATTTGGAAGAAATGCAGGAATGACAACCATTTTCGTAGCAACCACACATCCTGAAACAGCATTTCCTCATAATTACATCGATTATAGATTTAACAGTTTATTTGAATTTGCAAAAGCACTAAAGAATTCATAAAATATCTTTAATAGTCTTACTTTAATAAATACCAACTTAATTTTAAACAAAATTTTTGCATGCGATTATTATTGGTTTTGTTTTTTATAACGAGTTTAAATTTCTCCAGTATAAGCCAACACTTAACGAACGAAAATTATCAACAAATCAAATTAATTGAACCAGTTTTAAAAAATCATGCAGATAGTGTAATCAATGCCAGTTCTTGGTTGCAACGATTTAGTAGTGACGCCGATTTAACGAAATCATTGGTAATGGCTTTAAAAACACCTTATTCATTTTATTATCCATTTGATTCCGTTTACATTTCAACCTTGTATGCCCCAGATTCAAGCTTTCGAATTTTCACTTGGCAAATCATGAAAGATCTTTCTTATTATCGACAAAGAGGTGCCATTCAAATAAATACTGCAGATGGTAGTTTAAAATTATTTCCACTTTTTGATGTATCAGATTTTACTGAACATCCAAACGATTCGATAAGAGATGCCAATAAATGGATCGGTGCAGTGTATTATAAAATCATCCTAAAAAAATATAACGAAAAAAAATACTATACACTTTTAGGTACTGATGAAAACAATGAAAGAACCAATAAAAAATGGATGGATGTGTTAACTTTCGATGCTGCAGGTAAGCCTCAATTTGGCAGAAACTGTTTTGTATATCCCAATGATATTACAAAACCCAAACAACCTTGTTTTAGATTTAGCTTAGAATTTAGAAAAAATGGAGGAGCAAGAATTAGATACGATGATAAACTTGATGTGGTAATTTTTGATAGATTATACAGTGAAGGAAATGATCCACAAACCAAATCTACACTTATCCCCTATGGCGAATTTGAAGGCTTTAGATGGATTAATGGCAAATGGATATATACTGCCAATCCTTTTGAAACTTTAGAGTTCGAAGAAAAAATTAATATTTATCCAAAACCATTTTTAGATAAAATTCCAAAGAAAAATTAGGCTATAATATCTCAAATCTATTTTAGCAATTCTCCTTTTGCTGTAGCACATTATATTTGCTTCTTTTACCATTAATAGTTAAATATATTTTTATGTTTCGTACTCACACATGTGGAGAATTAAGAATTGAACAAATCAACCAAGAAATAACATTAGCAGGTTGGGTACAAACTATTCGAAAATTTGGCAGCATTACTTTTGTTGATTTAAGAGATCGCTATGGTATTACTCAATTGCTTTTTGGTGAAGATTTAAATACTCAATTAGAAACAAATCCTTTAGGTAGAGAGTTTGTGTTGCAAGTAAAAGGAATTGTTGCAGAACGAAGTAACAAGAACAAAAATATTACTACAGGAGAAATTGAAATCAACATTCAATCTTTTCAAATCCTTAATAAATCTGCAGTTCCACCTTTTACTATTCAAGATGATACTGATGGTGGAGATGATTTAAGAATGAAATATCGCTTTTTAGATTTAAGAAGAAATGCAGTTAAAAAGAATTTAGAGTTACGCTATTCAGTAAACAGAAGTGTTAGAAATTATTTACATGAAAAGGGTTTCATGGATATCGAAACACCCTTCTTAATTAAATCTACACCAGAAGGTGCAAGAGATTTTGTTGTACCAAGCAGAATGAATCCAGGTCAGTTTTATGCTTTACCTCAAAGTCCACAAACATTTAAACAGTTGTTAATGGTGAGTGGTTATGATAGATATTTTCAAATTGTAAAATGTTTTAGAGATGAAGATTTGAGAGCAGATCGTCAGCCAGAATTTACACAAATAGATTGTGAAATGTGTTTTGTTGAACAAGAAGATATTTTACAAATGTTTGAAAGCATGATTAAACAAGTGTTTAAAGATGTTAAAAACATTGATTACACAGAAACTGTTGAAAGAATAACTTGGCAAGAAGCCATGTGGAATTTTGGAAATGATAAACCCGACATTCGTTTTGGCATGCAGCTTACCAATCTCAAATTCCCTTCACACACATTTCCTAATAAAGAAGATATTTCAAACTTAATTGCTGCAGATTTTGCAGTTTTTAATGATGCTGAAACTGTTTTAGCCATTGCTGTTCCAGGTTGTAGTGAATATTCTCGTAAACAAACAGATGAATTAGTTGAATGGGTTAAACGTCCACAAATTGGTATGAAAGGCTTAGCTTTTATTAAATGTAATACAGATGGAACTTATAAAAGTACTATGGACAAATTCTATTCTGAAGAACAATTAAAAGCAATAGCAACAACTTGTAAAGCACAAATGGGTGATTTAATTATTTTAGTTTCAGGTGCAGAAGAAAGAACTAGAAAAGCAACAAGTGAGTTACGTTTAGAAATGGGAAAGCGATTGGGCTTTAGAAAAAATGATGAATTTAAATTATTATGGGTTGTAGATTTTCCTTTGTTTGAATATGCTGAAGAAGATAATCGTTGGGTAGCCCGTCATCATCCCTTCACTTCACCAAAACCTTCAGATATTGATATCATGATAAATAATAATCCAGCTATTGAAAATGCTGCAGATTATTTAAAACATCCTTATGCCAACATTAAAGCAAACGCTTACGATATGGTTTTAAATGGAAATGAAATTGGTGGAGGTTCAATTAGAATTTATCAAAAAGAATTACAACAAAAAATGTTTGCTGCTTTAGGAATGAGTACAGAAGAACAACAGCACAAATTTGGATTTTTATTAGGTGCTTTTGAATATGGTGCTCCTCCACATGGTGGTATTGCTTTTGGTTTTGATAGATTGTGTTCCATTTTAGGAGGAAGTGAAAGTATCAGAGATTTTATAGCATTCCCAAAAAATAATAGTGGTCGAGATATGATGATTGATGCTCCAAGTGTAATTGATGCCAAACAGTTTGATGAACTACAGATAAAATTGAATTTAAAATAGTTTTTTCTAACATTCAAATGTTAGTTATTCACTAATCGCAAACAGTTATTCAGCTTACAGTTTTCAAAACTATATTTGGCACTATAAATTAACGCAAAAATTAGTGTTTGATTTAACAGCTTTCTTTAATCAATTTTTATACGACGAAAAGAACCCTTTGCTTTTTAGCAATGGTTTCTTTTTGTACTTTTTTACGTTGTTTATTCTTACTTATTATTCTTTCAGAAATAATTACAAAATTCGTACTTGGTTATTTTGTTGTTTTTCTTTGTTCTTCTTCTATAAAGCAAGTGGAGCTTATGTTTTATTAGTTGTTGCCTCTGCAATTGTGGACTTTTTTATTGGCAATTTAATTTATGAAGTACCCAGTAAAAGAAGCAAAAAAATATTATTATGGGTTGGTTTGAGTTTTAATATAGGATTGCTTATTTATTTTAAATATTTTAATTTCATTATCAATACTTATAATGAAATCACCCATGACAATGCCAACCCATTAAAAATTACTAGTCTTGTTGGTATTTCATTTTACACATTTGAAAGTATAAGTTATATGGTAGATGTGTATCATAAGAAAATTTTACCAGCCCGAAGGTTTGCAGATTATTTATTGTTTCTATCTTTTTTTCCTAAGCTAGTAATGGGCCCAATTGTTAGAGCAGCTGATTTTCTACCTCAAATTAGTAAAAAATATTTTGTAAGTGATGATGATTTTAGCAAAGGCTTTTATCTCATATTAACTGGACTATTTAACAAACTTATTATATCAGATTACATTTCTGCAAACTTTGTAAATTTTGTTTTTGACGAACCCTCACGTTATACTGGTTTAGAATGTTTAGTGGCTACTTATGGATTTGCTGTAGTTATTTATTGTGATTTTAGTGGCTATACAAATATCGCAATTGGCCTAGCTAAATGGATGGGGTTTTCAATTCCAGATAATTTTAATTTACCTTATAGAAGTACTGATATTACTGAGTTTTGGAAGAGATGGCATATTTCATTATCTAGTTGGCTTAAAGATTATATTTATATTCCTTTAGGAGGAAATAGAAAAGGAAGGATGAGAAAATATTTGAATTTAATTATTACCATGTTTATTGGAGGATTATGGCATGGAGCAAATTATACTTATATTATTTGGGGATTAATGCATGGTACTGCATTGGCTATTCACAAATTATGGACAGAAAAATCTCGAGAGGTTTTATTTAATTTCAGAAAAACAAAAATCTATACTGCACTTGCAGCTTTTATCACATTTCAATTTGTTTGTATTAGTTGGATATTTTTTAGAGCAGAAAATTTAAATACTGCAAAAGCCATGTTTGTACAAATGAAAAAACAATTTGGCTTAGATCAATTTAATATTTTTTGGAACAATTATCATAATGTAGTTTACATGATTATTTTAGGTTTTCTTGTTCACTTCATACCAAAAAAACTCTCTAATTATTTAACTAGTAAACTTCAACAAGAAGGCGTATTAGGCTATTTATTTATTTTTCTCGTATTCATTTTAATATATGGATATTTTAAAGTTGCGGAACCTATATTACCAATTTATTTACAGTTTTAGTTTATTCCTAGCCAATTTCTCAATATTTGCTCTCCTTCGCTAGTCATAATACTTTCAGGATGAAATTGAATAGCTTGAATATCGAATTTTTTATGCTCAATTGCCATAATCTCACCATTAACATCAGTAGCAATAATATTAAAAGCAATTGGCAAATAGTTTTTATCAATTACCCAACTATGGTACCTACCAACTGTAATTTTTTTGGGAAGATTTTTAAATAAGTAATTTGGCTTTTGCAGATGGCTTTGAGAGATTTCAATTTCATGTGCAACACCATGATAAACCTCGTTTAAATTTTTTAATTTTCCACCAAAGGCTTCAGCAATGGCCTGCTGTCCTAAACAAACTCCTAAAATACTTTTAGAATTTGCGTAAATTTTAATTACTTCTAATGTTTGTCCTGCTTGTTTTGGCAAACCTGGTCCTGGAGAAATAATAATTTTATCAAAATATTGAACTTCCCTAATTTCAAATTCATTGTTCAAATAAACAGTCACATCATCTTCTATAATTTTTTCAACTAAATGAACTAAATTATAAGTAAAAGAATCGTAATTATCGATGATGAGAATACGATTTTTTTTAATTTTTTTATTCAATTATTTTTTTTTTCAAATCTTTCGCAAAATAGCAAATACTTCATTACTATTGATAGTTCCTTTGCAATTAGGGAAATATAGGTTATGCAGAATACAGAAATCATACAAGTAAAAAATCTAAGTAAACAGTTCTCAAAAATTCATGCAGTAAATGATATATCATTTACTGTACAGCAAGGGGATATTTATGGCTTTTTAGGCCAAAATGGTGCAGGAAAAAGTACAACCATTAGAATGCTACTTACATTGATTAAACCCACTGCTGGTAGCATAAAAATATTTGGAAAAGATTTACAAGATAATAAAAAAGAAATTTTAAAAAATATTGGAGCAATAATTGAAAAGCCAGATATATATAAATTTTTAACTGCATATCAAAACCTAAAAATATTTGCTCAATTAAGTGGCTGTAAGGTTTCAAAAGAGATGTTGATGAATCAATTAGAAATGGTAGGTTTAGCAACTAGAGCTCATGATGTTGTGAAAACTTTTTCACAAGGAATGAAACAAAGATTAGGAATTGCAATTGCTTTAATTCATAATCCTGATTTAGTAATTTTAGATGAACCAACCAATGGCCTAGACCCCCAAGGCATTGCAGATATTAGAAATTTAATAAAACGCTTAAGTAAAGAATTTAATAAAACAGTACTGATTTCATCACATTTATTAAACGAAATTGAACAAGTTGCAACTAAAATTTTAATTATAGATAAGGGTAAAAAAATTATCGAAGGCACTAAACAAGAATTATTAGACCCTAAACAAACTATTATAGAATTTGAAACTATTGAAGCAGAAAAAGCCAGAGAAAAAATTATTTTTTCAAAATGGAATACAGATACAATTTCTCAAAATTACAATAATATTTCTCTTTCACTTCCTTATGAACAAATACCAAGTTTTCATAAATTTTTAGCAGAAAATAACATTCCAGTTTTTTCTTTTCATCAAAGAAATAGTTTAGAAGATTATTTTATTAAAGTAACTAAAGAATATGATGTACACGCTATTTAAAATTGAGCTCTATAAAATTTTTAAACGCCCAAGAACATATATTGCATTTATTGCCATCACAGCATTAATTGGTATTATACAGCTTGGCTTAAAAGTAGATGGCAAAGAATATATAAGTTTTGTTTTGGGCGATTTATCGAACACGCTACAAATAAATGGAAACCTATGCAATGGCTACTTTGTATGTTATTGCATTTTACAATTACTTCTTGTTCATGTTCCATTACTCATTGCATTAATAGCTGCTGATATGATTAGTGGTGAAGCCAATATGGGAACATTAAGATTATTGCTTTCAAAACCCATTTCACGCTCAGAAGTAATTATTGGAAAATTCTTAGCAGCTTCTGTTTATACTATATTTCTATTAATTTGGTTGGCATTTTTAGCATTAATAGTAAGTATTTTTATTTTCGGAACAGATGATATTTTTCTCATTAAAAATAATTATGCAGTTCAAATAGCAGCAAACGATATTATGTGGCGATATGCAGGAGCTTTTATTTTTGCTGCTTTAGCAATGCTAACAGTAACTGCTTTAGCCTTTTTTCTTTCTGTATTCGCCGAAAATTCAATTGGGCCAATTGTTGCAACCATTAGTATCATCATATTTTTTACCATATTTAGTACCATGAGCATTCCGTTGTTTAATAAAATAAAGCCTTTTTTATTTACAACACACATGGTTGCCTGGAAAGAATTTTTTGATGTTAAAGTTGATGAAAACAATATTTCAATTGCTGGCTCA
>JANPAT010000080.1:0-2820 GCA_031430075.1 Chitinophagaceae bacterium
ATGCAGCTATTGCAGAATTGTATCATCAATGTGATATTGTTTCGTTAGTATCCACCTTAGAAGGTTTTGGAATGCCAATTGTTGAAGCCAATAAAATAGGAAGGGTAGTCATAACTGGCAATACTTCTTCCATGCCAGAAATTGCTAAAGATGCTGCAGTATTAGTGAATCCATTTGATGTGAGTGATATTAGAAAAGGCTTTTTGAAAGTGATTGAAGATGATGACTACCGAAATACTTTGATTGAAAATGGATTTCGAAATGCAAAACGATTCGACAAAACAACTATAGCCAAACAATATTTTAATTTATATAGATATGTGGCAAGCGATTTATAAATGACAAACCCATTGAATTTTGCTTTAGTTGGCTGTGGAAGAATTGGTACAAAGCATGCTGCACTCATAAATCAGTTTGGAAATTTAATTGCAGTTTGTGATATAGATGCAGAAAAAGCCAATAGGTTTTCAACACAATTTCAAGCAATATGTTATTTAGATATTGAGGAACTTTTAGCAAAAGAAAAAAATATTGATGTGGTAGTAGTTTGCACTCCCAATGGTTTACATGCTACTCATTCCATAAAAAGTTTAGAAGCCGGTCATCATGTGTTATGCGAAAAGCCTATGGCTATTCAACTTGATGATGCCAAACAAATGATACGAGTTGCTGAAAAAGCCAATAAAAAATTATTTGTAGTAAAGCAAAATAGGTATAACCCTCCGGTGTTAGTTGTAAAAAAAATAATTGATGAGGGACGTTTAGGAAAAATCTTCAACGTACAACTCAATTGTTTTTGGAATAGAACTGATGATTATTATACAGATGCTTGGAGAGGAACAAAAGAATTAGACGGTGGAATTTTATTTACTCAATTCAGTCATTTTATCGATGTGATGTATTGGATGATTGGAGATATTACTGCAGTTATTTCGTATAAAAAAAATTATTTGCACCAGCATAATATTGAGTTAGAAGACACAGGAGTAGTGATAGTACAATTTGCAAATGAAGCCATTGGCAGCATTAATTATACAGTAAATAGTTTTGCAAAAAATATGGAAGGTTCCATAACTATTTTTGGAGAAAAAGGAACAGTAAAAATTGGTGGAGCTTATTTAAACGAATTAACTTATCAGAATATTGATGGTTATCATATAGCAGATTTACCAGTAGGCAATACATCAAACCAATACGAAAATTATCAAGGCTCTATGAGTAATCATGATAAAGTGTATGAGAATTTGATAGCTGTTTTACAGCACAATGCCAGCATAACTACCAATGCTTTTGATGCTATGAAAACGGTGGAAATTATTAGTAAAATATATTGTAGTAATTAATATCATTAGTTATTATATAAATTGTTAACCCAACTTAAAATTAAGAAAAGAAGTTTTTTAGAAATGAATAAAGCATCTTTAGTGCATCAGTATAACAATCTTTTTTGGCATATAAAAAAAGATGAATTAGCCAATATTAGTGATCGAGTTTTGGTTGAATTTATCTTGAACTATGGTTCTTTACAAGCTGTAAAAGATTTATTTGAAACCTTAGGCAAAGAAGAGGTGGCTAAAGAATTCTCAAAAGCAGTAAATGAAAAAAGAAATAATTATTTTCCACAAGTGAAGCATTTCTTCAATTCATATTTTACAAAAAATGTTCCTCAATATCCTTTCTGAGGAGCAGCAAGCGTTGCTACCGTTTATAGAAAGCTTTAAGAAGAATTATATTCTAGTTGGAGGAACTGCAATTGCACTACAAATTGGTCATAGAAAAAGTATAGATTTTGATTTGTTTAGCACAAAACCAATAAAAAAAAATGAAATTAAAAAAGCTATTAGTACTTTACAATTTAACAAACAACTTTTGTTTGAAGATGCTGAAGGGATACACTATTTGATTAACAATGTAAAAGTTACTTTTTTTTATTATCCATTTAATATTATACCTGAAATTAACATAACAAAAAATGTACGAATACCAAGTTTGTTAACACTTGCAGCAATGAAATTTTATGCAATGGGAAGGAGGGCAAAATGGAAAGATTATGTGGATATTTATTTTTTATTAAAAAATAACTTCTCTATATCACAAGTAAGTAAACAGGCAGATGAAATTTTTGTTGAAGCATTTTCCGAAAAACTGTTCAGGCAACAATTAGTTTATTTTGAAGATATAGACTATACAGAAAAAATTGAGTGGGTAAACCATGAAGTGAGCGATGATATTATTAAAAAAGAACTTGCAGATTTGGCATTAACCTTCTAAACTTATATGCATTCACCAAATATAAAAAAACCAACCATTCAAGAGGTGCATTTTGGAAAAAATGTAAGTATTGTTGAACCAGTTAATTTATATGGTTGCAACATTGGGAATGATTGTTTTATAGGTCCATTTACCGAAATACAAAAAGGAGTTACCATAGGTAATAATTGTAAAATTCAAAGCCATAGTTTTATTTGCGAGTTAGTAACCATTGGTAATGATTGTTTTATAGGACATGGTGTAATGTTTATTAACGATGTATTTAAAGAGGGAAAACCAGCAAATGGAGCAACTTCAAAATGGAAAAAAACAGTAATCGGTAATCATGTTTCAATTGGCAGTAATGCCACTATTTTACCAATACATATTTGCGATAATGTGGTAATAGGAGCAGGTGCAGTAGTTACAAAAAATATTGTTGAAGCAGGCGTGTATATTGGTAATCCTGCAACACTTCAAAGAAAAAATTAAGAAAGCATGTCGGTAGAATCACATCAAATCATCATCACACCCAATGCCACAGAAAAAAATTATTGGCAAGATTTGTGG
>JANPAT010000081.1:0-8995 GCA_031430075.1 Chitinophagaceae bacterium
TGGATTACTATTCTTAAACAAATGCACTACAAGTATTGTAATAAAGAATGCAATAAACATTCCTATTAAAGGTGCAAAGAAGATGAACAAAAATGTTGGAATAACTTTAGCATAATTAATCACATCATGAACACCATTACCAAATCCATGAGCACTAGCAATTGCTGCACCAATAAAACCACCCATAAGAGTATGAGATGAACTAGATGGAATACCAAACCACCAAGTAATTAAATTCCAGCAAATAGCAGCAATCAAGCCTGCTAATATTACGTGTAAATTAATAAAATCGGCATTTACCCATTTAGAAACAGTAGCACCAATTCCAAAACTCTGAAAAATATATTTAGAAATAAAAAAAGCTGCAAAATTAAAAAATGCTGCCCATAAAACTGCTTGAAAGGGTGAAAGAACTTTTGTTGAAACAATTGTTGCTATAGAATTTGCTGCATCATGAAATCCATTGATATAATCAAAAACAAAAGCTAAAACTACAATAATAATAAGAAGTGTAAACATAGTAACAACTTGAAATAAACAGATTTACTTATTAACTATGCATATTTAATAATGATAGACTCCATAACATTTGCAGCATCTTCACATTTATCAGTAGCTAATTCAAGAACTTGATAAATTTCTCTCTTTTTAATTACTTCTTTAAAATCGGTTTCTTGTTGAAACAATCTTTCAATACTCATATCAAAAACATCATCAGCTTGGTTTTCTAAACTATTCACCTTTATAAAAGCTTCAGTAATTAATCTAAGATCTTTCATGTCTCTTAACCCATATACAGCTTTCTTAATTTCAACTGTGCCTAGTTGTACTAAGTCAGTTAATTTCTGTATTCCAATATCATTTGGATTAACATTATAAAAATTAATTTTTTTAGCTGAACTATATATATAATCTGCAATATCATCGAGTGATGATGCAAGATGATGAATATCTTCTCTATCAAAAGGTGTTATAAAATTTCTACCTAACTCAGTAAAAATTTGATGTGAGGTTTCATCATTTTTATGTTCAAGATCTTCAAGTAATTTAATAATAGGAGCACGTTTATCATAATCTGGCTCAGAAACAACTCGCTGTAAAACTTTGCCCATTTCTTCAACTGTATCAGCAACATTTTCGAACAAATCATAAAATACTTTGTTTTTTGGCATAAATATTTTACCAATACTATTAAGTCCCATATTACAAAAATTTGATACAAATGTAACTTAGTCAAATATGTTAATATTTTTCTTTTTTTAAGTTAATAATTTAATAACATTCAAAATAAAAAGCTAGTTTTTTTACTTTATAACTCAAACCCTACATTTGCTTCACAACTTTAATTATGGTAGATGTTATTTTAGGATTACAGTGGGGAGATGAGGGCAAAGGAAAAATTGTAGATTATTTTGCTCCTAATTACGATGTAATTGCTCGTTTTCAAGGAGGGCCAAATGCTGGACACACTTTATATGTTCAGGGCAAAAAAGTAGTATTACATCAAATTCCATCTGGCATTTTTCATGAACACGCAGTAAACTTAATTGGAAATGGAATTGTTTTAGATCCCATTACATTAAAAAAAGAATGTGAAACAGTTGCTGCACTTGGCATTGATGTAAAGAAAAATTTATTTATTGCAGAAAGGGCTAATTTAATTGTACCCACCCACCGAGCATTAGATAAAGCAAGTGAAGCACAAAAAGGTGATCATAAAATTGGTTCTACATTAAAAGGCATTGGACCAGCTTACATGGATAAAACAGGTAGAAATGCTTTAAGAGTTGGAGATTTATTAGATAAAAATTTTATTACACAATACATTAAACTTCGACTTAAACATCAAAAACTGCTAGACAATTTTAATTTTCATGAAGATATTTCTGCTTGGGAAGAAGAATTTTTTGATGCTTTAGAATTTTTGAAAACTTTAAATATTGTTAATGGAGAATATTTTATCAATAACAAAATTTCACAAGGAAAAAATATTTTAGCAGAAGGTGCCCAAGGTAGTATGTTAGATATCGATTTTGGAACATTTCCTTTTGTTACTTCATCAAACACAATATCTGCAGGTGTTTGCACAGGTTTAGGAATAGCACCTAATAAAATAAATGATATTATTGGCATCACAAAAGCTTATTGCACAAGAGTTGGGGCTGGCCCATTTCCTACAGAACTAAATGATGAAATTGGTGAAAACTTAAGAAAATTAGGTGGTGAGTTTGGTGCAACAACAGGCAGACCAAGAAGATGTGGTTGGCTAGATTTAGTTGCTTTAAATTTTAGTTGTATGATAAATGGCGTTACAAAAATTGTAATGACTAAAGCAGATGTGTTGGATAGTTTTGATGAAATTAAAGTTTGCACATCATATAATATTGATGGAAAAAATACAAAAGAAATTCCTTTTCAACTTGCAAAAGCAAATGTAGAACCTGTTTATAGCAACTTCAAAGGTTGGTCTGCATCACCATCTTCTGCTACAACTTCTGTTGAAAATTTATCACAGAACATGAAAGATTATATTCAATTTATTAATAAAGAAATCAATACAGAAATAAAATATATTTCAAATGGGCCTGAACGTGAAAAAATAATTGTTTTATAAATTTATAAAAAAAATAAAAAAGTTTTGGTTGTTTAAAATTTCATTTGAATTTTTACAATCTCAAATTGGTAATTAATTATGGCAATAAAATCCGAAAAAGCTAAAAGCACTCTTACTAAAAAACCTGTTATGAGTAAATCAACTGAAATTTTATCAACAAAAAAGAACGCTGATGAAGATGATGATCTTGATGATTTAGATGAAGAAGAAATAACGCCCAAGAAAAAGGCTGGAAAAGGTTCTTCTAAAAAATCAAAAGCCGATGATGATGACGATGAAGAAGATATTGAAGAAAAAGAAGATGACTGGGAAAAGGTTGAAGAAGATACAACTTGGGATCCTGATTTTGATGAGTTTGATATTCCAAAATCACCAAAAAAAGGCGTCAAATCTAAAAAAGAAGATGACTTTGAATTAGATGAGGATTTTAAAGAATTCGATTTATATAACGATAAAGATGATTTTGATGATAATGATGATGATGATTTTTAAATAAATACTCGAATTGAAAAGTATTATCGAAAAATTTGAAATAAATAACATACAAAAATTTAAACAACAAATGTTGAATTGGGCTAACCAGTTCAACATTTGTTGTTTTTTGGATAACAATAATTACACTTCTTCATTCAATTCATTTGAATGCACTGTTGCCATAGCAGATGAAATAAGTTTTACTAGTGAAAATAATTTAAATGTTTTTAACTCACTTTCTGATTTTTTAAAAAACAATAAAGAATGGGTTTTTGGCCATTTTAGCTACGATTTTAAAAATTACATTTTGCCTTTTCAATCTGAAAATTTTGATGGTATTAATGCACCAGAAGTTTCTTTATTCATCCCCACTGTTGTAATTCAATTAATTGATAATTATGTTATCATTAATTCCAAAAAAATACCTCCCTCTGAAGTTTTTACATCTATTTCTAAATTTGATACTCGTGAACATGTATCATCTTCAGAAAAAATAAATATTCAATCAAGATGTAGTAAAACTGAATATTGTAATGTCATCAATCAATTAAAAAATCATATTCAACAAGGGGATTGTTATGAAATTAATTTTTGTCAAGAGTTTTTTTCAGAAAATATTGAAATTTATCCCTTAAAAATTTATCAAGAGCTAAATACCATTTCTCCTAATCCCTTTAGCACATTTTATAAGCTTAATCATATTTATCTAATGGGTGCAAGCCCAGAGAGATTTATTAAAAAAATAGGCAATAAAATAATTTCTCAACCCATTAAAGGAACAATAAAAAGAGATAAAGAAAATACTGAAAAAGATGCTTTATTAAAATTACAATTACAGCATAGTGAAAAAGAAAAAAGTGAAAATGTGATGATTGTAGATTTAGTAAGAAATGATTTAGCTAGGATTGCAAAACGAAATTCAGTAACTGTTGATGAGCTTTTTGGTATATATACTTTTCCTCAAGTATTTCAAATGATCTCAACAATTTCTGCTACATTAAAGGATAATTTGAGTTTAGTTGATATTCTGAAAGCCTTATTTCCTATGGGTTCTATGACAGGTGCTCCAAAATATAAAGTGATGCAATTGATAGAGCAATTTGAAAAATCGAAACGTGGTTTATATAGTGGAACAATTGGGTATATAACACCTAATAAAGATTTTGATTTTAATGTTGTAATCAGAAGTATTGCTTATAATCAAAATAATAAATACTTAAGCTATCATGTGGGCAGTGCTATTACAAATAAAAGTAATGCAGAAGATGAGTTTGAAGAATGCTTACTAAAAGCAAAAGCAATTGAAAATGTTTTAAAAAAATAAATGCCCCACCGAAGTGAGGCATTCTTACTTACTAACCCATTAAAACCAAAATTTTAATTACAATATTTATCGAATTCGTTAATTAAATGTTGTGCAATAGCTTGTGCTGGACGACCTTCAATTTGATGTCGTTCAATCATACTAACCAAAGCCCCATCTTTAAACAATGCTATAGCAGGAGATGATGGTGGATATGGCATTAAATGCTGACGAACTTGATTCACAGCATCTTTATCAAAACCTGCAAAAGCTGTAGCCAATCTATCAGGTTTATTTGTTGCCGTATTTACTGCTAAAAGTACTCCAGGTCTGCATGCACCTGCTGCACAGCCACATACAGAATTAATTACAACTAATGCTGTACCTTCTTTTGTTATGCTATCTTCTACTTGTTCAACACTCACTAAATCTTCAAAACCAGCATCGGTTAATTCCGATTTCATTGGTAACACTATTTCTGATGGATACATTAATTTTAATTTAGTTGCAAAAATAACCTCTATCTACATTAATAAATTGAGTTTTTTTCTTTTTTCGTACTTCGAAAGAGCCATATTGTCGCTTGTTGATGAATTAAATAGACTTTATGTCGCTTTTATTGAATAGGTATGTAGTTTGAATTGATAACTAAAATTAATTAACCTAAAAACATATAATTATGACAATCGTAAAACACAAACCTTTTTTCGTGAACAATTTATTAGATGATTTGTTAAACACAATGCCCGAACTAAATTATTTGAACAAATTAGCTATTGCAGTAAACATTCACGAAACTAAAGATGGATTTCACTTAGAGATGAATGCTGCTGGACGAGCAAAAGAAGATTTTAAAATTCAGTTAGAAAAAGGCACTTTAACTATAAGCTACAATAAAAAAGAAGAAGTTAAAGATGAATCTTACAAAACATTAAAAAGAGAATTCAGTTTTGAAAGTTTTAAAAGAAGTTTCACCATTGATAGCAATATTGACGTTGAAAAAATTGAAGCTAAATACGAAAACGGCATTCTTCTTATTTATCTTGCAAAAAAAGAAGAAGTAAAAAATTCTCCAAAACAAATTAGCATATCTTAATTGAAGTAAATTCGTACCCTGTAATCCCATTTGTTATACAAATGGGATTTTTATTGTAGTTAGTTCAAAAAGCCATTGTTAATTTGCAAGTGAACATGAAGAATTTCAAAACCTTTATAGTTGTTTTTATTTTTTTAATAATTCCATCAACAGTAATTTTTGCACAAAGAACATTACAAACTGATGGGGTTGCTGCTCCTGCCAATAATAATTATAACAGAAATAATACTAATAGTCGTAATGGAGATACAGCTTTTAAAAAAAGAGATTTTAGTGCAGACTCCATAAATATTTATTACACTCTTTATAATCAAAACAAATCTATTATTTTAGATACTAGTATTTCAGATTTTTATTCAAGATTTCCACTCTCCTATATCTACAATCATTTAGGAAATTTAGGAACAGCTGCAGCATCTTTAATTTTCAATCCTTTGCTACAAGCTGGGTTTAATGCTGGGTTTCATCAATTCGATGCCTATAATTACAATCTCGAATCAACAAAACTTTATCAAACAACAAAACCCTATACAGAACTTAATTATACATTAGGTAGCAGTGCCGAACAAATTATTAATGTATTGCATACTCAAAACAAAAAAGACAATATCAATTACTCATTAGAATATAGATTTATCAATTCTCCTGGTATTTTTAAAAATCAGAATGCAAGTGTAAATAATACAAGACTAGCTTTTCAATATAAAAGCCCAAATAAACATTATCACTTAACTGCGGTATATATTGCAAATAAAAATGCATCTTCAGAAAATGGTGGAACTGTTGATTATAAACAATTAGATTCACTTTCATTGAACAGTCCATTTGAGTTACCTGTTCGTCTAGGTTTAGGAGGAGTGATTAGAAGAGATTTGTTTAACACTACTGTTAGTACAGGAAATATTTATAAACAAAATGAATTTGTAATTAAGCATGAATACGATTTAGGTAAAAAAGATTCAATAATTATAGATAGTTCAAGCTTTAAAATATTTTATCCGAAAATCAGATTACAACATATTTTAAACATTCAAAATAAAGAGTTTTTGTTTCAAGATTTTTATGCAGATTCAGCAAAATATTCGAATTATTTTAATTATACAATTAAACATAATGCAGCTGCAAGTTACGATACTATTAAGTTTAAAGATAGTTGGAGCATAATAAAAAACGAATTTGGCATCATTTCATTTCCCGATAAAAAAAATGCTTCACAATTTATTAAAGCAAGTGCTACACTTGAAAATTTAACAGGCAGATTTAATGATACATTATCAGATAAATTTTACAATATTTTTTTAGGAGGTGAATATAGAAATAGAACTAAAAATAAAATTTGGAACATTGAAGCTAATGCACAATTATATTTAGCAGGAATTAATTCAGGAGATTATAACGCATTCATTTCTATTCAAAAAGAATTAGGCAAAAAAACTGGAAGTTTACAATTAGGTTTTCAAAATATAAACAAAACTCCCGCCTTCATATTTAATAATGGCTCTTCTTTCAGAGTTACTAACAGAACGAGTTATACAAAAGAAAATTCATTAAAACTATGGGCTAACTATTTTAATAAAGATCTAAATTTAAAGCTAACAGGTGAATATCTTTTATTAAGTAATTATATGTTTTTTGATAACTTTTTTACAGCACAACAAGAATCTGCTTTATTCAATGTTTTACATGTAGGCATAGAAAAAAAGTTTAAATTATCCAAGCGAATTAATCTTTATTCAGAATTTCATTTTCAGCAATCTACAGCAAATGCACCTATTAACATACCAACATTTTTTACAAGGCAACGTATAGCATTTGAAGGAAATTTTTATACTAATTTATTTTTATCAACAGGCTTAGAATTTAGATATTTTACAAACTACAAACCTTCTGGTTACTCCCCTTTTAACGGACAATTTTTCTATCAAAATAATTATACCTTAAACAACCGGCCAGACATTAATTTTTATTTTAACTTCAGAATTAAAACCTTTAAAATTTATTTTAGAGCAGAAAATTTAAATTCACTAATTCCACCTAGTGGCTATAAAAAATATAATTATGCCACTGAACAATACCCAATGCAAAGTGTTTGGATGCGTTTAGGACTTTTCTGGAGTTTTATTAACTAAGCATTTAAGTTATAACACTACTAAACTCCATTTTATTTTACAGTTTTTAAATAAAAAACTTGCTCATCTTTAAAATAAAGTTTAACTTAGTTGCTTCTAGAATCAATATTTCTTCACTTAAATTTTGTAACATGAGAAAAGTTGATGTTGTAAACATAATTTCCGATAAAACCGGAATACCAAAAGTTGATGTTTTGGTAACTCTCGAAACATTATTTCAAGAAATTAAATCTCAGCTCTCATCTGGTGAAAACATTTATGTTAGAGGGTTTGGAAGTTTTATTACGAAGAAAAGAGCCGCTAAAATTGGCAGAAACATTAAGAAAAATACAGCTGTTCATATACCCGAACATTATATCCCAGCCTTTAAACCTTCAAAAGAATTTGTAGAAGAAGTTAAAACTAAGTTTAAGCCTCACTAAATTTGCAAAAAAAATATAGTGCTTAAAAAACAAATCTATCTTCTATCGGCAGCGATCATTTTATTAATAGCATTATTTTATTTCGGCAAAATTGTAAATCCAAAAAAAGAGACTACAGAAGTAAAAACAAGTCAAAGCACGGCTACATTGAACTTTAATGAGTTAATTACACGCTCAAAAGAAAGTTTAAACAGCTCTCAAAAAAAAATATTAGACAAACTAGAATCCAAGATAGAATCTGGCACCAAACAAGATAAAATTCACAATTACAACCATTTAGCTAACTTTTGGAGAGATTCTGTTTTGCTCTATGAACCCTATCTTTTTTACACTGCAGAAGCTGCAAAGTTGGAAAATTCAGAAAAAAGTCTCACATTCGCCGCCCAACAATTTATAAATAGTATGTTGGAAGTAGCAGACCCAGGCATTCAAAACTGGTTAGCTACAAACGCAAAAGTTCTTTTTGAAAAAGCATTAACACTCAATCCGAACAACGATAGCAGCAAAGTAGGTTTAGGAGCTTGTTATATTTTAGGCAACATTTCAGATAATCCAATGCAAGGAATATTGCCCATAAGAGATATAGCAACAAAAAACCCAAATAACTTGTATGCACAATATGTGTTGGGCTTAGGTGGAAAAAAAAGTGGTCAGCTCGATAAAGCAATTGAAAGGTTTTTAATTATAGCAAAAAGCAAACCTGATCATATTGAGAGTATTTTGCATTTAGCAGAATGCTACGAATTAAAATCTGATAAAACCAATGCCAAAATTTGGTATTTAAAAGCATCAGCTTTAATTAACAACGAAGCCATTAAAAAAGAAATTGCAAATAGAATAAACGAATTAAAATAAATTAAAAATTAGAAGTTATGCCTTGTGGTAAAAAAAGAAAACGTCATAAAATTGCTACCCATAAACGTAAAAAACGTTTAAGAAAGAATCGTCATAAAAAGA
>JANPAT010000082.1:0-3529 GCA_031430075.1 Chitinophagaceae bacterium
TGAAAAATTACGCTTCACATTAAAAAATTTGAACCGCTAAGTTCAAATTAAAATATTATAACTAATAAAATATTTTATCAATGGTTTTTTCTTAATTCAGAATTTGAAAGCAAAAGAAGCTATTATTACTTTACTTCAATAATAAAAAAATTATCAATTTTGACCATTAATTTCACACTTTTAATTAAAATAAAATTGCAATAATGAAAAGAAGAGAATTTGTATCACTTTCTGCACTTACAACAGCATCTAGTTTTTTACCCAATTTAGCATCTGGAAAAAATAAAAAAGCAACTGCTATACCTCATGAACCAGTTACCCTAGAGGAAGTTGCTGCTATATCTATACAGGAAAGAAAACAAAGAATTAAAAAAGCCCAGCAATTATTGCAACAAGAAGGAATTGCTGCATTAGTATTAGATTCTGGAACTACATTAAATTATTTTACTGGAATAAGATGGTGGCCAAGTGAAAGAACCATGGTTGCTGTTATCCCTGCCCAAGGAAATGTATGCTATATATGTCCTGCATTTGAAGAAGGAAGATTTAAAGAATTAATTAAAATTGGTTCTGAAGTTTTTATTTGGCAAGAAGATGAAAATCCATTTCAAATCATTATTCAATCAATAAAAAATGCTGGTTTTGAAAAAGGGAAAATAGCCATTGAAGAACAAGTAAGATTTTTTGTTGCAGATGGCATTCAAAAAGCTTCTAAAGATTTTCAAATAATTAGTGGAGACAAAATAACCATTCCATGCCGTCAAATTAAATCTGATAATGAAATAGCTTTAATGCAAAAAGCATCTGATATAACTGTTGAAGCAATTAAAATTGGTATGCGAAGTTTAAAAGAAGGGATGACTCCAAATGATATTTCTTCAATCATTGCAAAAGCACATCAAGAATTAGGAGCAAGTCACGATTTTGCTTTATGCATTTTTGGAGAAGCTTCAGCATTTCCTCATGGAACAACTAAACCTCAACAATTAAAAAAAGCTGATAATGTTTTGATGGATTGTGGTTGTAATTATAAAGGATATAGCTCTGATATAACCAGAACCATTGTATTTGGTACTACTCCTACAAAAAGACAAGAACAAGTATGGAATTTAGAACTACAAGCACAATCTGCAGGATTTGCTGCAGCCAAAATTGGTGCAACTTGCGAAAGTGTTGATACTGCTGCAAGAAAAGTTATTACCGATACAGGTTTTGGCCCAAATTATAAACTACCAGGCTTACCTCACAGAACTGGCCATGGTATTGGAATGAATGGACATGAATATCCTTATATGGTTCGTAATAATAAAACTATTATAGAACCAGGAATGTGTTTTAGCATTGAGCCAACTATTGCTATTATTGGTGAATTTGGTGTTCGATTAGAGGATTGTGTTTTTATGAAAAATGACGGCCCACATTGGTTTTCGGAACAAAGCATTTCAATAAATGAACCATTCAAAGGATTTAAAATTTTATAGCATCTAGTAAAATTGTCTTAATCCAATTCGAAATTTTTAGTAAAAATTTCTATTACAAATAAAAAAACAATCATTACTGATTGCTTTTTTTGAGTAGTGTCGGGAGGACAGGATTCGAACCTGCGACCCCTTGGTCCCAAACCAAGTATTCTACCGGGCTGAACTACCTCCCGCTTTTCAAAATTTGTTGTTTTGAAAGGAGTGCAAAAGTAGGGGGATGCACTTAACAAAACAACTGATTTAAAAATATTTTTTATTTTCTAGATAAATAATAAAGCATCTCCATAACTAAAAAATCTGTACTTGTCTTTTATAGCTTTTTTGTATGCTTCCATTACTAAATCGTAGCCTGCAAACGCACATGCCATAATTAATAAACTGGTTTTAGGCAAATGAAAATTTGTAACTAAAGAATCAGCAATACTAAAATTATGTGGAGGATGAATGAAAGTATTTGTCCAACCCTCACTTGGTTTTACTCTTTTTTCCGCAGTGAAGCTTGTTTCAAGAGCTCTCATGCTTGTTGTACCAATAGCACAAACTCTTCGATCATTATCTTTTGCTTTATTAATAATTGCTGAAGCTTCTTCAGGAACTCTATAATATTCAGCATCCATTTTATGTTTGCTTAAATCTTCTACTTCAATGGGTCTAAAAGTTCCTAAGCCTGTGTGTAAAGTAACTTCAGCAAATTTAATTCCATGGATTTCACATCTTTTAATTAATTCTTTACTAAAATGTAATCCAGCAGTTGGTGCAGCTACTGCTCCTTCATACTTACCATAAACAGTTTGATATCTTTCTCTATCTTCTGCATCTGGCTTTCTTTTAATGTACTTAGGTAAAGGTGTTTCTCCTAAAATTTCAAGCATTCCTTTAAAACTATCGTCGGATCCTTCCCATAAAAATTTAATGGTTCTACCACGACTAGTTGTATTATCAATAACTTCAGCAACTAACTCCTCGTTTTCACCAAAATATAATTTATTTCCAACTCGTATTTTTCTTGCGGGATCAACAATTACATCCCATAAACGGTTGGGTTTATTTAATTCTCTTAATAAAAAAACTTCAATTTTGGCACCAGTTTTTTCTTTTCTACCAAACATTCTTGCAGGAAACACTTTTGTATTATTAACTACAAAAACATCTTTATCATTAAAATACTCTAGAATATCTTTAAAGTGTTTATTTTCAATATTGCCTGTTTTTTTGTTAACCACCATCAAGCGACTATCTTCTCTGCGTTTTGTAGGGTTTTGAGCTATAAGGTTTAAAGGAAGGTCGTATCGAAATGAGCTAAGCTTCATAAAGTGAATTTTTAATAATTTTATGAACTTGCCGCCGCCTTACGGGGCAGCAATCATGTATTAATTTGTAAAATAAAAGTGTGCAAAAGTAAGCAAAAGATAGCTATAGAACAAATAGAATTTTTATTCCCCTTATTTTCGTACAACTATATTAATTATGACAGCAGAAAGAACAGAAAAATTATTACGAGTTTTAAAAAACAGACAAAGCAACCTAGCAGTTGTAATGGAAAATGTTCAAGATCCTCATAATATTTCTGCAGTAATGAGAACTTGTGATGCTGTTGGCATTCAAGATTTATATGTTTTAAACACAAAAATTTCTCGTCACGAAAAATTTGGTGCTAAAAGTAGCAGTAGTGCTGCCAAATGGTTAACCCTTCATCAATTTGAAGATATTGAGGAATGTTTTAAAGCATTGAGAACTAATTACCACACCATTTTAACTACTCATTTAGCTTCAAATTCGATCAGTTTATACGACATTGATTTTACAAAAAGTATTGCTTTAGTTTTTGGGAATGAACATGATGGCGTTAGTGAAGAAGTAAGAAATCTGTCAGATGGTAATTTTATCATCCCCCAAATGGGCATCATACGAAGCTTAAATATTTCTGTAGCATGTGCTGTTAGCATTTATGAAGCATTACGACAAAAAACAATTGCTGGTCAATACAAACAATCTTCTTTAAATGAAAATAGAATGAATGAGCTGATGAATGAATGGGGTTTTAATAA
>JANPAT010000083.1:0-2579 GCA_031430075.1 Chitinophagaceae bacterium
AAGCTTCTAATGATATTCGTGCTAATATGATTCTTGCTGCAGCGTTAGTAGAGGGTGTTGCCCTTTTAGGTGCTGTTGCTGGATTACTTGCTGTATTTAAATAGTAAGATTAGTTCGTCATCAAATTAAAACTGCATCCAACGCAAAGGGCAGTGGATGCAGTTTAATAAAAAAATTTTCAACATTTTATAATTGATTTTATGGATTTGATAACCCCACAGTTTGGACTATTTTTTTGGAATGTGATAGCATTTGCTATTGTTTTTTTAATTCTAAAAAAGTTTGCTTGGAAACCTATTTTAAATAGTTTAAACGAAAGAGAATCTGGTATTGCAGATTCATTAGCAACAGCTGAAAGAGTTAAAGCAGAAATGACACAATTAAAAAGTGAAAATGAAGCTTTATTACAAAGTGCTCGTGAAGAACGTGCAATAATGATAAAAGACGCTAAAGCTGCATCTGATAACATGATTGCTGAAGCAAAAGATAAAGCTAAAGCTGAATATGATAGAATTGTTTCTGATGCTCAACTTGCCATCACCCAGCAAAAAAATGCTGCATTAATTGATGTTAAAAATCAAGTTGGTGCTTTAGTAATTGAAGTAAGTGAAAAAATTATCAGAAGAGAATTGAGTAACAAAGGCGAGCAAGAAAAATATATTTCTGACCTAGCCAATTCAGTAAAATTGAATTAAAAAAATATGAAGTATAAATTATGATTGGTTTTATACTAATTCATCATTTATCATTCAGCATTCATAATTATTAATAATGCCTAATCCACGTTTAGCAAGTAGATATGCAAAAAGTTTGGTTGACTTAGCTCAAGAAAGAAGTCAATTAGAAATGGTTTATGCAGATATGTTGTTTTTACAAGCTTTGTGTAAAAGCAGTAAGGAATTTGTTGGAGTAATTAAAAGTCCAATCATCACATCCGACAAAAAAAATAAAATTCTTACTGCCATTACAGACGGAAAAGTTAGTGAAATAACAAAGTTGTTTAACAAATTGTTGGTTACAAAAGGAAGAGAAAGCGATTTGCCAGAAATTGTAAATGCTTTTATTGATCAATACAACTTCATTAACGATATTCATAAAGTTCAAATTACTACTGCAGTTGAAATTAGCGAGGCTTTAAAACAAGAAATTGTAAATAAAGTAACCAAAGAAAATGGATTTAAGAAGGTTGAATTAGAAACCAAAATCGACGAAAAATTGATTGGTGGTTTTGTTATGGAATACAACAATATGCTAGTAGATGCAAGTGTATTAAGAGATTTAAAAGATATTAATAAACAGTTTGATAAAAACTTATTTATTCGAGCTTTACGATAATTAAAAATTTAATAATTAATAATTGATATATGGTAGACATTAAACCTGATGAAATATCAGCAATTTTAAAACAGCAATTAGGCAATTTTAATTCAAGTGCCGATTTAGAAGAAGTAGGTACAGTATTACAAGTAGGCGATGGTATTGCTCG
Source organism: Chitinophagaceae bacterium (assembly GCA_031430075.1). Lineage (GTDB taxonomy): Bacteria > Bacteroidota > Bacteroidia > Chitinophagales > Chitinophagaceae > CAIVPM01. The sequence goes on from JANPAT010000083.1 coordinate 1,487, forward strand.
TGTTTATGGATTAAATAATGTGGGTAGTGGTGAACTTGTAGAGTTTGAAAATGGAGTAAGAGCTATAGCATTAAACCTTGAAGAAGATAATGTGGGTGTAGTATTATTAGGAGAAAGTGGAACTATTAAAGAAGGTTCTAAAGTAAAACGTACAGGCCAAATCGCCTCTATTAAAGTAGGTGAAGGATTAAGTGGTCGTGTAATTAATACTTTAGGAGAACCTATTGATGGTAAAGGACCAATACAAGGCGAATTATATGAAATGCCTTTAGAACGTAAAGCTCCAGGGGTAATTTATAGAGAGCCTGTAAAAGAACCATTACAAACTGGTATCAAAGCTATTGATGCTATGATTCCTATTGGTAGAGGTCAAAGAGAATTGGTAATTGGTGATAGACAAACTGGTAAAACGGCTATTTGTGTTGATACGATTATTAATCAAAAAGAATTTTTTGATGCAGGCCAACCAGTTTATTGTATATATGTTGGTATTGGACAGAAAGCAAGTACAATTGCGGGTGTGATGAAAACTTTAGAAGATCATGGTGCAATGGCTTATACCACTATTGTTGCAGCCTCTGCTTCTGATCCAGCTCCTCAACAATTCTATGCACCTTTTGCTGGTGCTGCAATTGGTGAATTTTTTAGAGATACTGGCAGACCAGCTTTAATTATTTTTGATGATTTAAGTAAACAAGCTGTAGCATATCGTGAGGTTTCATTGTTATTACGTCGTCCTCCAGGTCGTGAAGCATACCCTGGCGATGTATTCTATTTACATAGTCGTTTATTAGAAAGAGCTGCAAAAATTATTGCAAATGATGATGTGGCTAAAAACATGAACGATTTACCAGCAAGCATTAAACATTTAGTAAAAGGTGGTGGTAGCTTAACTGCATTACCTATTATTGAAACACAAGCTGGTGACGTTTCTGCTTACATTCCTACCAACGTAATTTCAATTACAGATGGTCAAATTTTCTTAGAGGGTAACTTATTTAATGCTGGTATTCGTCCTGCTATTAACGTAGGTATTTCTGTAAGTCGTGTAGGTGGTAATGCACAAATTAAATCAATGAAAAAAGTTGCTGGT
>JANPAT010000084.1:0-4400 GCA_031430075.1 Chitinophagaceae bacterium
TTTGATTTTAATGGAGATATACAATCTGAAATGAATAGTGCTATTCCTTTATACAATTTATTAGTAAGTAATCACTCTTATGGAGGTTCAGCAACTTGTGGTTTAAGTGGTTCGGGAGTTACCTATGCCAGTAGAAGTAGAAGTACAGATATCAATTTAAATAATTACAATTATCATTTACACGTTCATTCTGCAGGTAATTCACAAACAAGTTGTACAGGTGGTTGGTCAACCATTACAGGTAGTGGTAAACCAGCTAAAAATAATTTATTGGTTGCTAACATTACCACAACTGAGACCATTTCAGGTTCTAGTAGTTTTGGACCTGTGCAAGATGGAAGAGTAAAACCAGAAATTTCATCATTTGGTACCAGTGTTTTTTCTACATATTTGCCTTTAAATGCTTATTCCACAATATCTGGAACCTCAATGGCATCACCTGGTGTAGCAGGTACAGCAGCTTTATTGTATCAACGTTATAAACAACTTAATTCAAATAATCTTCCACTATCAACTTTAATAAAAAACATCATTCTAAATACTGCAGCAGATTTAGGTAACCAAGGCCCTGATTATAAATTTGGTTATGGTAGAATTAATTCTTTAGAAGCGGTAAAAATTTTAGAAACCAATCGTTATGCACTTAATGCTGTAAATAATGGCATAACCAATACCTCCACAATAACAGTACCTTCAAATACTGTTCGTTTAAGAGTTATGATTACTTGGAATGATCCTGCAGGCACTGCAAATGCTAATCCTGCATTGGTTAATAATTTAGATTTAACTGTTGTAAATGGTGCCACAACTTATTATCCATGGATACTAGATAAAAATAATCCTAGTAACTCTGCTACAAAAGGGGTTGATTCTGTGAGTAATATTGAACAAGTTGAAATAGAATATCCTGCTGCTGGTACTTATACAATTATGGTTAATGGTGCTGTAATACCACAGGGTCCACAAACCTATGCTTTAACCTGGGTAATAGATCAACCTTATATTGAAGTAACATATCCCAACGGAAATGAAACTTTAAATCCAGGTTCTTCTGAAACTATTACTTGGAATAGTGCTGGTGTAACTTCTGCTCAAACTGTAGATTATTCTTTAGATAATGGAGGAACGTGGAACAATATTGGTTTGGTTGGTTTAAGTACAACACGACTTGCATGGACAATTCCTGCAGGTTTAAATACCTCTACAGCAAAGATTAGAGTAAGTACTTTAGATTTAAGTGATGTAAGTGATGCTGGATTTAAAATATTAGGAACTCCAACTGGTTTTTATGGCTCCAATACCGGTTGTAATCCTGGTGAAATTGTATTAAACTGGAATTATGTTGCTAATGCAACTCATTATGATGTTTATAGATTAAATACAACATCTGGTTATTTCGATGTGATCACTACAAACGTTTCTAGTAATTCATTTACTGTATCTGGATTAACACCATCTACTAGTTATTGGTTTACCATTCGTGCAAAAAATAGTACAACAGCTGCTGAAAGTGAAAGAGCTAATGCTATCAATGTTACTAGTTCTGTTGGTAATTTACCTCCTGCAACTATTGTTACACCAAATAGTTTTTCTCAATGTAATGATAGCCCAGCAAAGGCTTTAAATGCAAGTGGTGGTACAGGAAGTTTTACTTGGAGTCCTCAAGTTGGATTGTATAATGATGCAACTGGTTTTTTTGCTTATACAGCAGGCGATACTACTAGAGCTGTAGTTTATGCAAAGCCATCAACTACTACAAAATACACAGTACTATCAAAAAATAGTACAACAAATTGTTCTACTCAAGATACTTCTCGAATTATTGTGAACTGTTCGTTACCTGTTTCAATAACTAATTTTTCTGGAGTTAAAGGAAATGGAATTAATACTTTAAACTGGACCACATCTACAGAACAAAATAATAAAGGTTTTGAAATTGAAAGAAGTATTGATGGAAATAATTTTAGTGCAATTGGTTTTAAAGTTTCAAAAGGAGATAATGGTTATAGTAATAGTATGTTGAATTATAGTTTTATTGATGATAAATTAAACTCTAGCTTTAATTACTACAGGTTAAAACAAATGGATCATGATGGAAAATCAAAGTTTAGTAATGTTATTTTATTGAAAGCAGATAGAATTAACAACATTAAATTAACCGGATTATATCCTAATCCTGCAACTGATGAAATTACAGTTTCCATAGATGCTCCAAATTCTGAAAAAGTTATTTTGATAGTTACAGACATTTATGGCAAACAATTACTGACTAATAAAATAACTGTTGAAACTGGAATTAATATTTCATCTCTTCGAGTTAATCATTTATCTGCAGGTACTTATTTAGTTAAGCTGATTACTGAAAATAAAACAGAAAATGCAACACTAAAGTTTGTAAAAATCAGATAATTTTAAATTGTATAAAACAAAAAAGTCAATTCGAAAGAACTGACTTTTTTTATGACTTATATTTTTAAATTAGTAGTTCAAACTTCTATTATTTCCTACACCAGGTTCAATAGTTCCTTTGCCCATTGTTGCTTCAATATCTAATTGTTTAATAAGAAGTTTTATATCAGAAACACTATTACAACCTTCACATGAAGCCTTGTAAGTACTACTATTATAAGCAATTTCAACTAGGCCAGATGCTTTATCTATTTTATCTCCAGAAAAAGTAAAGAATTTAGGAGATTGAGCATTATTAATGAATTTAATATTGCTTCCTGGTCTGCCAAAATTCATTCTTACACCATCGGCTTCAATAATATCAATCATTCCAGCAACTTGTGGTGTTATTTTTAAAATGTTTTCAGCAACCCCTTTTTTGTTCACTAAAGTTCCTTTATCATTAATTTCAAAATTACTATTTGTTGCTACTTTGTTTAATGCAATAGTATTATCAACATAGAATTTGAGCTTTTTAATATCTAATCCATTATCTCTTAACTTAAAAAAAAGTTCTCGAGTAAAAGGAACTAGAACACCAAGATCAGTTTCTGACTTTGGTGCTTGCATTTTTGCTGGTTCTACAGTTGTAGGCTGAGTTTTTTTCTTTGGTACACAAGATAAAACTATAACACTCATTGCAATTAATAAAAAGCTTGACAGTTTTTTATTCATGATAAAAAGTTTGATGCAATTTAACCAAAATAGTATCAAAAAAATAAGACTGAAAAACTTTGAAAACTTTTAACAGATTTGCACAATGGCTAATAATGGATAAAATTTAGTCAATAAATGGGTTGTATTGTTTCTCATGACCCACTGTTGTGGGCCTTCCATGACCAGTATAAACATCTGTTTCATCGGGTAAGATGAATATTTTTTCTTTAATATTTCTTATTAAGTCTTCGTGACTACACATGGGAAAATCGGTTCTGCCAATGCTTTCATAAAACAATACATCACCACCAATAATAAAATTTTGTGCTTTTGAATAAAAGCAAACATGACCAGGACTATGGCCAGGTGCTAAAATAACATTAAGTTCATCATCATCTAAACTTATCACATCTCCTTCATTAATATATTCAACTGCACCTTCATAATTATCAAAAGGTAAACTCCATTTTTCTCCAGCCATGGCTGCATAACGTAACATGGGTTCTTCGTCTTTATGAATAATGGGTTGTAGCCCATAAGTTTCATTTACCCATTTGTTGCCAAAAACATGATCTAAATGACAATGCGTATTCAACAATATTTTTAAATTAAGTTGATGCTCATCTAAAAACTTTTTTAAAATATTTTTTTCTGCAATAGAATAACAACCTGGGTCGATTAAAATAGCATTCTTGTTTTCGTTGTAGAGTAAATAAGTGTTTTCTTCGATAGGGCTAAAAATAAATTGCTTTATAGTAAACATGAAAGTTATTTATGATTTTTGATTGATGATTGTAGATTTTTATTAATGCAAATTAACAACATGAAATTTTTACTTACTTAATTTCTATTTCATCAATAAAAATAAAAGCATCATCTCCTTTACCTGCATGCCATTCAGGCAATTTGCCATAATTGTAAGCTTTTATTTTAATAAACCTTGCTGATGAGTTTTCCTTTTTGGTTTTGACTTTTAACTTTTGAGTTTGTACATGGTAATCATTTGCTGCAATATTATTTTCTGCAGTTTGAACAAGTGTAAAGTTGATATTATCAGTAGAAATATAAAACTCCACTTTGGTTGGAAACAAAATCCAGCTACGAGTATCTTGTAAAAAATTGGCTGAAATTTCGGCAAATTGTTTTATTTCTTTCATATCAATTACTGCTTCAAAATCTTGAGCTTGATAGCCCTGCCAACCCCCCTTTTTCCAATCAATATCTCCATATTGTCCATCAATAATTCCATCATCACCATCGGCTGTGTATTGCTTATTGTATTTGCAATTAAGTTG
>JANPAT010000085.1:0-2174 GCA_031430075.1 Chitinophagaceae bacterium
GCATAATTCTATCAATTTTTCCTATACCATTTCCACAAACTTCTTTAACATCTGTTAAATTTCTTGTTTCAATTTCAATTTTAATGTTAAGTTTATTTTCTTTTTTAAAGTTCCAAGCAAATTCAATTGCTTTTTTTATTCCACCACAAAAATCTATATGATTATCCTTCAACATTATCATATCAAACAAACCAAATCTGTGATTTTTTCCTCCACCAATTCTTACTGCTTCTTTTTCAAGTAATCTAAAATTTGGGGTTGTTTTTCTTGTATCTAAAATTTGTGTATTGTAATTTGAGATTAAAGAAACGTATTGTTTAGTTAAGGATGCTATGCCACTCATTCTTTGCATAATGTTCAATACTAATCTTTCACATTTTAATAGGGTTTGTGTAGATGCTTCAATTTCAAAAGCAATATCACCGGCTTTTGCAATAGCTCCATCATTCAAATATTTTATAAAAACAACATTTTTTTCTACTTGATTAAAAATTGCTTCGGCTACTGCAACACCTGCAATAACACAATTTTCTTTTACTTTTAAAATTGCTGTTCCTTTTTGTTCAAATGGAATACAGCATAAAGTGCTGTAATCGCCAGAGCCAATATCTTCTATTAAGGCTTCTTTAATTAAATGATGTAATTGTGTTTGATAATCTTTCATGAGCTAAAATAAAAATCCCTCTCGAATATTTCGAGAGGGACAAATGTATTATTACTAATTTTAATTAGAATTTGAAATGTGAAAAAGCTTTGTTTGCTTCAGCCATTCTGTGTGTATCTTCTTTCTTTTTAAATGCTCCACCTTCACCTTTACTTGCAGCTATAATTTCGTTAGCTAATTTATCGGCCATAGTTTTTCCGTTTCTTTCTCTGCTAAAACGAATTAACCATTTCATGCTTAAAGAAATTTTTCTATCTGGACGAACTTCTGTTGGTATTTGAAAGTTTGCACCACCGATTCTACGACTTTTAACTTCAACACCTGGAGTAACATTGCTAATTGCTTTTTTCCAAACCTCATAACCATCTTCACTAGTAATTTTAGTTACTTTATCAATAGCATCATAAAATATTGTGATTGCTGTGCTTTTTTTACCTTCCCACATTAAGTTATTTACAAAACGAGTTACCATTTTATCATTGTACTTACTATCTGGTGCTAAAGGAATTTTCTTTGGTTGCGACTTTCTCATTGTTTAATTTTTAAATGTTGTGGTTGATTTTCTTCAAGTATTAAAACTTTACTCAACCTATTATAAAATTGTTATTGTGTATTTTAAAAGCATATCGTAATTGAAATTATTAATACTCACAACTTTGTACTAATTACTACTTCTTAGCTTTTTCTTTCTTAGTACCGTATTTACTACGACTTTGTTTACGATCTTTTACTCCAGCAGTATCTAAACTACCACGCACAATGTGATAACGTACACCTGGTAAGTCTTTAACACGACCACCACGAATTAAAACAATCGAGTGCTCTTGTAAATTATGACCTTCACCTGGGATGTAAGCAATAACTTCTGTTTTGTTTGTTAATCTAACTTTAGCTACTTTACGTAAAGCTGAGTTAGGTTTTTTAGGGGTAGTGGTATAAACTCTTGTACAAACACCACGGCGTTGTGGACAAGCGTCTAAAGCTCTTGATTTACTTTTGGCACGAATAATTTCGCGTCCTTTTCTTACTAACTGTTGTATTGTAGGCATTATCCTCTGTATATTTTTTTCGGACGGCAAAAGTATATATTGTAACCGAACTAACAAAAATTAAATGAGAAAATTATTAAAAGAAGGTAGATTTTTAATAAAAAATGTTGAATTGATAGGCAATTGTGAGGATTTATTACTTTTTATCAGTTTGATTCTCTCTTTTTTTAAGAATTTCTTGGTATAATTGCTCGTTTTGTTCAAACTTGAAGGAAGTATAAAAAATAGCAATAAATAGTCCAATTGCTAAAATGCAAACTAAAAGCACAATAGGGTTTAATTTATTTGAAGCATCCATATTTGCTCTCTTATACCAACCCACTATCAATGAAACAAAAACTAAAAGTCCAATTATTAAACCACCAGCAAACCCTTGTAAAAAAAGAAATGGATTGAACTTTGATTGCAATCTTTTTTCTTGCCAATATTGAATAAATTTTTCTTCACTAGTATTACCCATC
>JANPAT010000086.1:0-12632 GCA_031430075.1 Chitinophagaceae bacterium
TTGGAGCATTGATAGAAATATAAATTATGGCATTAGTTGCAGATGTAGGTACAATGTTCGGGCTCCAGTTGGTTGTTGTGGCCCAAGTAGTATTTGCCCCTCTCCATAAATGCTGAGGATAGGTTGGCAAAGTGCAAGAACCGGTAAATACAAAGCCAGTACTTCCTGAATTTGTTGAGTTAGTGCCAGCATCGAATGTTGCACCTCCTGTTGCTGCAATGTTGGTTAATGCAAGCCGATCTAAACATACAGTACCACTGGCTTTTGAAATAGTTGTAGTGGCAGATGAAGTTATAGTTATTGGAAGGGAAGCTGTACCCGTAGCAGTAAAAGTTCCATTAATGGTTTGTGTTCGTGATGCCTGCAACGTGTTTGTAGTTCCTGAATAAAATGTAAGGTCATTAAATGTATTGTTACCATTTATTGTTGCATTACCACCGAAAGTTGCATTATTAAAAGTTGCTCCGGTTCCATTTAAAGTTGCATTTGCTGTGAAGAAAATATTATTAGCACTAGTCACACCTGTTATTGTTGCAGCGGAAGATCCAGAAAATGTAAGATCATAATATGCTTTGCTCCCACCAATAAAACTACCCCCACCTTTAACCAAAAATGTTGGATTGCTGGATATATAAGTAAGATTTGAGCCTCCCAACTCCCAAGGCTGACTGTAAGAAAGTATAAATGCTGATGAGCCTACGTTAAGGCTTCTTATATTTGCATTATTGGAGGAGAAATAATATATGGTTACAGCCTGATTATTAGTGATAAGACTTCCGTTGGTTAAAAAAACACCTTCATTAGTATTAAATGCATCTTGGAATGTCCATTCTCCACCTACTCCATCAAAATAAGCCCATTTTAATTGTTTGCCATTTAATGTTATTGTTTTGCCGGTACTTGTTGATTTGAAATAGTGAGGAAAGTTTGCTGTTAATGTCATACCACTAAAATAAGTTAATGAACCAGAAATATTAACTCCCTCAGCAAAAACATTGCTTATTAAAAATGTTGGAGTATTAGTTACACTTGACCAATCCATATTATTACAATATGCTGCTCGGGAATTAATTGTAACAGTTTGTGCCGAGGCAGAGAAAGAATTTGCGTCAAAGAAAACATGATCAACTTCTGTAGGAATACAATTCAATGCACTTCCTCCGCTTGTTAATGACCAGTGGGTTCCTTCATTCCAATTACCTGTTCCACCTACCCAGAACAAAGTTTTCGGTGTAAGGGCATTTATAGTCCAGCCAGTATTTGTTCCAAAAGATAAAGAATTATTTGCAGTAAAGCTGGCACCTCCGGTACCTGCAATATTGATGAGCTTTACATAGTCGAAAATTACACTTCCAGAACTCTTGGAAATAATAGCTGGGGTAGTGGATGTGCTAGTGAAGTATGATAACCCAGAACAGGAACTGCTACAGGTTAATGTTCCATTTACTGTTTGTGTAGTTGCAGCAGTAAGTGTGTATGTTCTACCTGTTCCAAAAGAAAGGTCATTAAATGTGTTACTGCCAGTAATTGTGCCATTTGCAGAGAATGAAACGTTATTGTATGTTGAATTACCAGATAAAGTGCCTGCTTGCGTAAAACTAACATTATGAGCACTAGTAACTCCATTGATAGTACCTGCTGTAGCACCTGTATAGGTTATATCGTAATATACTTTTGAACCTCCTGTAAATGAACCACCATTTGTAAATACAAGATTAGAAGTACCCGCTGTTAATGTGAAATTTGAGCCTGAAACTCCCCATGGGGGAGAACTATATGATATGGTAACTGTTGATGAGCCCAAGTCGAGGCTTCTTGTATTTGTTCCACTACAAGAAAAATAATATATAGTTACAGCCTGATTATTGGTAATCAGGCTCCCATTATTTAAAAAAACACCTTCATTAGCATTGAATGCATCCTGAAAAGTCCAACCTCCTGCTCCTTCAAAATAAACCCATTTCATTGTTTTTCCGCCACATGTAATTGTTTTTCCAATAGCAGTTGACCTGAAATAAGTAGGTTGGTTAGCAGTTAAAGTCATACCGCTTACATATGTTAAACTACCATATATATTTAAGCCATCATTAAATGCATTGTTTATTACAAAAGTTGGCGTATTTGTTACACCTGTCCAGTCCATATTATTACATGTTGGAATGCCACTGTTAATAGTTACAATTTGTCCAGTAGCAGAAAATGAGTTGGCATCAAAGAATACATTATCGGCAGAGGTAGGTACCTGAGTACGAAAACTTGCACCACCTGATGTAGTTGCCCAATGGGTAGAGAATTGTGTCCAGTTCCCGGTTCCCCCCACCCAATAATAATCGGCAGATTTTGAAAGCAATGCGATGAACGAAAGTGAAAAACAAAGAATAATTTTTTTCATTAGTTGTAGTTTTATGGTTAAAGTATTTAGTTGCTGTTTATATGAAAAGCTCAGTGTGAAAATTTATTTGTCCTTTTTTATTGGCTATTTTATTAATAATATGTTTAAGATTATCTAATTCTTTTTCATTTACTTTCAAGTTAATTTCTATATCATCTTTTTCGTAGCATATCGAGAATTTGTTGGGATAAATATGTATAACAAAAACTTTTATCTCTCCAGATTTGAAAGGATCTTTTGTTTCTATATATAAAAAATCTTCCTCCAATTCATCCTCTTTATATATTAGCAAAAGCATTAAATATTGTCCCTGATTTTTTCTATAATCATTTATTATATCATTTTTAAAATTCTCTTTTTCAGCAAAAGTTAAACTGCACCCTAATGTTTCATCTGTAATTAAAATTTCGTTACAGTCAAAAATCATTTTAATTGTTTTGTTTTTTTTATTAGATACCAGTTGCTTTAACCTTGAATATTTAATGTAAAAAGAATGTATAAAAAAAAAGATTCCAAATTAATGGAGTGAGCATAGCTTGTCACAGCGTTAACTTTTAAGTCACCTTGATAATGTGCGACTTATAAAATAAATTTGAAGAGAAAAAAGATATTTAACTTAGAAAAAGTGTTGCAATAGCTTATTAAATTCTTAATCAACAACCGATCTTATAAAATCAGATGGTGTTCCACCATGATATTTTTTGAAAGATTTATATAAATGAAATCTAGAATTAAATCCTGCTTCTTGTGCTAAAGCATCAATGGTATAATTGCCATATTTACCTGTATTTACCAAATCAATAAAATAATTAATTCTGTATTTATTTACTAAATCAGTTAACCCCACACCATAAGTAGTATAAATAAAATTATTTAATACTTCTGCTGTTACATTAAGTTTTGTTCTTAAATCTTCGGCAGATGCTTCTTTATTAATATAATACACATTGGTAAAAAATAATTCTGTAAAAGTGTTGATGTTTAAATTGTCATTTTGCTTTCTAACAAATAAATCGCTGAGAATAATTTTTAAATTCGTTCGGTTGAGGAATTTTGGTCGAAATAAAAACAACAGCACTTGCATAATAAATGAAAAACAAATAATTAACTGACTATCTAAATTGTAATGGGTAGTCATATTTCGAATAGCAAAACCAATGAGTACAATAATAACATTTGTAAGAAATAATAATGCCCAAAGTTTTAGCTTAACAAAATAAATATTCTGAGCATTAAATTTTTTTATTATGCTCAACATTATTTTAATATTTAAAAAAAGACCTATAAAAAGAAATCCATAACGAATGAGTAATAAATATTTTCTTAATCTAGGAACTTCAATTAATTTAAATCCAGCCGAAATAGGATCTATAAATGTATAATAAGTGTGTATGAACAGATTCACTAGAATTATTGTAATAGAATACAACAGAACATATTTAGATATTTTTGATTGAAAAATGAAAGAGAATAAAGATATTGTACAAGAAAAAAGAATGGGGTTGGCTAATTCAATTAGCCACCTGTTGTATCCATTATAAAAGCAATAAATTTCACCAAAACATCGTACTGCTATTACAAAAAGAATAAGTAAAATAATAATCTTAAGTAACAGCGGTCTTTTAAATGAAATAATAACTTCAATAAAGGTTATGAATGCCAATAAAATAATTGAAGCATTTAAAAAAATTATTAAAATTTGCTGCATATAAAATAATAGAGAAATAAGATGGAGAAATAATTGCTTTTTTTGTAATTCATTAATAGCAAATTACCAGATACAATATTAAACCAAAATTATCAATTAAATAATAAATAAAATACTATTAATTTTTGATATATTGCTTTCAAATTACCTGCTATGAAGATAATAATTGTACTTACAATATTATTTTTTTATTATCCAATTGTGTATTCACAAGCGAATACAAAGCTTATAGGAACTGTATTTGATAAAAATACTAGTTTGCCCTTAAAGAATGCAAATATCAGAATATCAGAATTAAATTTAAAAATAACTTCAAATGTTTTAGGCAAGTTTGAAGTAAACAACTTAACAAAAAGTAGTATTAATATAACTATTACTTATTCGGGTTATTTAAATGAAACATTTAATTTATTAGTAAAGGAAAATGTTATAAATAAATTTGATTTTTATCTAACTGAAAAAGATTTTTATGAAAATGAAATTGTAATATCTGCATCAAGAAAAAAAGAAAAAATTACTTATGCTCCTTCAACAATAAGTGTTATCAATGCTGCAGATTTTAAAAAGTTAAATTCTTTTAATACCATTGAACCTTTATCAAAAGTTTTAGGAATCGATTTTGTTCGATCTGGTGTTAATGGCATGGCATTAAATGCAAGAGGTTTTAATAATGCTTTCAATGCAAAAGTACTTTCATTAACAGATGGAAGAAACAGTATGTTAGCAGGTAGTAGTGGACTTCCTTCAGGCATATTAAATACAGTTATTAAAGAAGATATTGATAGAATGGAAATTGTTCTTGGTCCTCATGCTGCTTTATATGGACCCAATGCTCATAATGGGATTGTTAATACAATAACTAAAGATGCAAGAAAATGGCAAGGAACAGATGTTGTTGTTTCATTCGGAAATCAAAATGTATTTAGTGGACGTTTTAGAAATGCAATAAAACTAAATGATAAATGGGCATATAAAATTACAGGAGAATTTACAAGTGGAAATGACTATCAATGGTATGATAGTATTTATGCTGGTGGAACTATTTATGGGCCAAATGTTGTTATTGCAGAGAAAGTATCAAACTTTAAATTTCAGCATAAAAGAGTAGGGGCACAACTTTATTATAATTTTAATGATAGGTCTGACATAGAAATTTCTTATGGGGGAAGTTTAAATGATTTTATTGGTGTAAATGGATTGGGACGAAATCAAATGAGGGCAATGACTTTTTCTTTTTTAAACTTAAAATTCAATAGTCCTAATTTTTTTGCTCAGGTTTATGAAACTAGAACAAATCTTGGCACATCATACAGCATTGCAAATTATACAAGAGATTATTGGAATAGAACAAATAGTACAATTACAAATCCAAATCATCCTTTATATGCATCTAATAGAAAATTATCTTCAGACTCGGCTGAAATTTTTGCATTGCGTTTAGGCAATATGTATAAAGAAGAATCGAAAAGATATAATGCCGAAGTGCAATATAATTTCGAATTGAAAAAAGCAGAATTAAATATTATTACAAATGCATCTTTTCAAAAGGATTTACCCAGAACATATGGTACTGTTTTAATTGATGGAAATGATAAAATTCAAACACATCAATTTGGTGTTGCTACACAAGTAGAAAAAAAATTATTTAAAAATTATAAATTTATTGCAGCAGCCAGAGTAGATTATCATTCATTTTTTGGAAATATGTTTTCGCCAAAATTTTCTTTAATGAATTTCAATAAATTTGGCTCTATTAGGCTATCATGGGCTAAAGCATTTGCTATACCTATTATGCAATTTCAAAGTGGTTCAACTTTAGGTTATGTGTTTGGTAATGGAAACGGAATTACTTACATACCTAATGGATCAGATATTAATAATTCATCACAAATAGCTGTAACTACTTCTTTCAAACCAGAAGAAATTCAAACTTTAGAATTTGGAATTAAAGGGAAAATTACTAAAAAGTTATCCATTGATTTTAGTACTTATTATAACACTAGTACTAATTTTTTAAGTCCTTTAATTACAGCTGGAGGTAGAGCTTTAAAAGTTGGTGATATTACAATTAATACTCCATTATTAGTTCCAGGTACTGTTACAAATAATATTTTAAATGGAGCTGCTTTTAATTCATATTTCAATTATGGAAGAGTTGCTTCTTATGGTATTGATGTTGCTACTAATTATTTTTTCACTAAGAATATTAATTTAATAATAAAATACAGTTGGTTCGATTCAGATATCACTAATAATGACCTTAAAAATGATGCTAATAAAGATGGCTATGTTTCATTAGAGGAAAGAAGCTTAAATGCTCCAAGAAATAAGTTTAATTCCACAATAAGTTTTAAAAATATGTATAATGGAAAAATGTATTTAAATTTTTCTGTTAGATATGTTGAAAAATATAATATGTATAGCGGAAATCAAATTTCAACTGAAGCAGGAAAAGGAAAAAGAGGAATTGTTTATGGAGGAACAAATCCTTTAAATAATCAACCCAGAAATTATATTAAGAATTTTGATTGGGGTAATCTAGGAGGGTTCACTACTTGCGATTTGAATACTGGCTTCAACCTAAATGAAACATTCAGTATTGGAGTTGGAGTCATTAATTTATTTAATACAGAGCAAAGAGAATTTGTTGGCTCACCAACTATTGGAAGAATATTCTCTTTTGAATTAAAAACTCATATTTCAAATTAAAAGAAATAGTTCAAATTGCAGACCCTTTTTCTCAACTACAACAAATTAACAACTGTAAACCTATTACAGTATTAAACAAAATAATCGGTAAACTTATTTTAGGACGAGGCAAATTGCCAAAAACATAACGAAGTGCCCACGACTGGATTCGAACCAGCACACCCTTTCGAGTACCACCACCTCAAGGTGGCTTGTCTACCAATTTCAACACATGGGCTTTTTACAAATGTAGCAGATGAAGTGGAAAAATATTTACATTCTTTCTGGCACTTCAATTCCTAAAACTTGCATACTTTTTTTAATCACTTTTGCTGTTAATGCAGATATAGCAATTCTCAATTTTTTCTTTTCTTCATTCTCGGCATTTGCTATAGAATGCTCAGCATAAAATGTATTAAATGTTTTTGCAAGATTAAAAACATAAATAGCAATTTTAGAAGGATCACTTTCATCCATTGCTTCTTGCAAAACTAAATTGAATTGCTCGGTTATTAAAATAATTTGTTTCTCTAAGGGTAACAATTCATTGGTTAAATTAAAGGTTTCATCAACTGCACCTACTTTTCTTATAACACTTTTTATTCTTGCATGAGTGTATTGAATAAACGGACCTGTAAATCCATGAAAATCGATACTTTCTTCAGGATTAAATATCATTCTCTTTTTAGGATCTACTCTCAACAAAAAGAATTTCAAAGCTCCAAGTCCAATAATATTATACAAATGTACTAATTCTTCTTCTGTGAAATCAGCAACTTTTCCTAATTCTAAAGTTCTTTGTTTGGCAATATTAATCATATCATTCACAATATCATCAGCATCTACAACAGTACCTTCTCTACTTTTCATTTTGCCTGTTGTTAATTCAACCATTCCATAACTTAAATGTTCTATTTCATTGGCTGAAGGCAACTCTAATTTTTGGCAAATTAATTTCAACACTTTCATGTGATAATTTTGTTCATCGCCTATTACATAAATGCTTTTATCACATTGGTATTCGTTGTATTTCTGTTCTGCTAATCCAATATCTTGAGTAATGTAAACAGAAGTTCCATCTTTACGCATAACCAATTTTTCATCTAAACCATCAGCAGTTAAATCTATCCAAACACTTCCATCATCTTTTTTATAAAACACTTTTTTCTCTAATCCTTTTTGTACAATTTCTTTACCTAATAAATAAGTATTGCTTTCGTAGTACACTTTATCAAAATCGGCACCAATTTTTTTATAAGTAATATCAAAACCATTATACACCCAACTATTCATTTCTTTCCAAAGTGCTATTACATCTGGTTTTCCTTGCTCCCAATCTAATAACATTTGTTGTGTTTCTAACATAATTGGAGCTTGCTTTTCAGCTTCATCTTTTGATTTTCCTTGAGCAATTAATTCCTCAATTTGTTGTTTTAAAACATCATTAAATTTTACATAATATTCACCAACAAAATGATCTCCTTTTGTGTTAGTAGATGATGGTGTAGCTCCATTTGCAAACATCTTCCAAGCAATCATACTTTTACAAATGTGAATGCCTCTATCATTTACAATGCAAGTTTTTACAATGTCATTGCCGTTTTCTTTTCTTATTGCTGCAACGCTCCACCCTAAAAAAATATTTCTTAAATGACCTAAATGCAAAGGCTTATTGGTGTTGGGTGATGAATACTCTATCATCACTTTCGACTTGCTCTTTTTTTCTGTTTCACCAACAGAAGGTGATTTCAAATATTCAAGCAACAACTCATCAGCAATAGTAATATTTAAAAATCCTTTTATTACATTAAAAGCACTTGCAATAGATTGATGATTTGCACAAAGATTTTCACCAATTTCTGCTCCTAAAACCTCTGGAGATTTTTTTAATTGCTTTACTAATGAAAAAAGTACAATGGTATAATTGCCCTGAAATTCTGATTTATTTTCATTAATTTGAATTTCGTTTGCATTCAATTGCAAACCATAAATATCCAAAATAGATTTTGCTGTAATAGTTTTTAAAGTGCCTACAATATTCATTTCACCAATTTGTGCAAATGTAAATGTTTGAATACAGCATTAGAAAAGAAAACAGAAACATTTATAAAATTGCCCTTACACTAGCTCTGCCAATATTGATAACCCTCGATTCTCCTGGTTTTCTGCCTTCGTAATTAAAGCTAATTTCAAAATTATTATTGAGTCGTTTAGTAAATTCTACACTCCATAAATAATTTTTACCGGGCAATAAACCATCCAACATAATATAACTCACAGTTGTATTTGATGTGCCTTGATATTGGATATTATTGAAAGTGAACCTGGCAATTAAACTGGTATTTTGGATTGAGTTGTATTTAGTTTCGATATTGAAAGCTTTGGATAAAACTTTTTCAGCACCAGATTGTCGATTTTCTTTTGAAACAAATTGCAACGAAGCTTGTGCCCTGAATTTCGTGAGATATGTATAAATAATTTTAGGCTCTGTAATGGTTGATTGAATATTATAATTTCTGTTACTAAATTGAGGAGTGTTTAATTCATTGTTAGTCCATTTTTGAATGAGTTCAAAGCTGTACGATTTTTTAAAATTTACTCTTGCTCTAATATTCCAATCATTAAGTTGCCTACTTTCTAAGCCATAAGTTAAAATAGCTTTATTATAATTTTTAATATTACTGATATCTATACCCCATGCTGAACTGCTTCTATTAAAGGATAAAGTATTACTATAAGTATTTGTGAAATTGATTAATGCCGTATCATTAATATTTTTTTCAAAAGGATTCAATTGAAAACTTCCATCACTCAATACTTTTTTACTGGTTTGCAAAGATGATTGCACATAGAACCTGCTAATGAATTTACCAAAGTTGATATTCCGAATTTTATTGGCAATATTTCGAGGATATAGATTTATACTATAATTAAATTGTGTGTAATTAGCTTTCAAAAACTGATTGGTTGGCGTAAAAATTCTAATATACTTTGCTTGATCGGTAAACACAGCAATTTCAAATTCATTGAGCTGAGGAATGCCATCATTATTATAATCGTTCCAAGTATATTGTCCTCTACCTGCAGGCACTTCAACATAGCTATAATCTCTGCGTTGTTCCTGACCTGCACCCAATTCATATAACACATAGCCCAAAATAAATCCTTGCATTTCGTTAATGTTATATTCAACTCGGCCCAATAAACTTTTATCTGGTTTTAAATTAGATAAAGTAGTATTTGTTATAATTAATTCTCTATATGTTGTATTCAGTTTTACTTGATGTTTTTGATTTTTTAGCAACTCAAGATTGATATTATAATTATAACTTTTATCAACTTGTTCTAAGGTTTTAAAAAAAGGAATTTTATCAGAACGAGTAAAGAAATTTAAACCCCACTTATTTAAGTTTTGAGGATTACTTTTTAAAAATGCAGAAATGGTTTCGAAAGAAAAACTTATGGGCAAAATACTGTCATTTGAAACCCTGTGCTGTTCATTATGTTCTAAAGAATAATTTAACCCAACGATGTAATTATTGAATTTTTTTAATGTTTTTGAAATATCAATATTGGGTTTAAAAAAATATCCTTTCGATTCCACACTTTTATTTACTACATAACTAAAACTATTTTTAATAACCCAATTGCTCAATTTAAAATCTTGTAATAAAGTGTTTTTAATGCCTCTAAAATCATCACTTCGAAAATATCCTTCAACAATATAATTGAATTGATTTTCTTTTTTATCTTTTACAGTAAATCCAAATTTGGGTAAATGTTCTGTTGTGTTTGAGTTGATGATGTTTAGCCCCCAATCTCTATAAAACTCAACTGTACGAAGCCTTTCGAGAGGTTTAAAAAACTGATCTGCCCATTCATAACCTATTGTAGATTTGAGTTGCAAGTTACTTGAAAGTTTATTTTCATTCTCTAAACTAAACTTACCTGCAGTTCCTTTATTGTTGCTTTTATTAAGTGCAGAAAAAGCATTTACATCGTAATTGCTTAATGCAATATCGGATTTGAAGAAAGTTTTTTTATTCAACCAATATTCAGTACCAATAGTAATAATTTGTTGTTTTTTTGGAGTAACCAAAAATTGAGCAGGCTCGTAATTGCCTTGTGGTATTGAATTTACAGGGGCAACCCATTGATATACTTTGCCATTTGCACCATTAAAATAAGGAATATAATTTCCTTTATTAGAACCAATTTCAGTAAATACCAAATTATACTTTGCACTGTCTTTATTAGTTGAAAAAACATAAATACTATCGTTACTATTTAATGGATTCACTCTTTTTGCATAAAGAATTTTAGTGGTGGAAAAGCTATCTAAGTTTTCATTGATGTAAAAAGCATTTTGAATATTATCGCCCAAGTTGGCTAAGAATTGTTTTTGTTTATTATCGAGTTGTTGATTAACTGGCGAATTTTTTGCATCAACATTCGAATAGGCTGCAATTTTTACTTTTAGTTTAGAATTAAGTTGTGTTTCATTAGATACATACAACATAGAATTTAAATAACTTCTCTCAGCATATTCAAACTCTATTTGAATTCTTTTATCTTTTGTAATCATTCTTTTAGGAGTAAAAGTTAATTCTGCCGTATTATAGTTAATTACATAATCCTGATCTTCTCCCCTTTGTAATAATTCACCATCAATAAAAACTCTTTCAGTGCCAGCTAATACTATAAAATAAATTTCACTATTGGCACCTTGTAACCTATATGGACCTTGATTTCCCTCTAATCCATTAAATACATTTCGGATAAATTTTCCTTTTGCAATAGCACCTGCAAATTGAAATTTATTTTTTGAAATATTGCCAACTTTTTTTTCATTAACGTAGAAAATGCCTTGTAGCCTTTTATAAAAATTCAAAAAATAATTTTGATTTTGTCGAACATCAATATCACCCAAATTCAATTCCCAATTCTTCTTTTTAAACTGCAATAAAATTTTATCAAACTCATTTAGTGTTTGTGTTGTACCATCTGGCTGAATGGGAATATTATTGTCAGTAATAGCTGCGGCAATTTCTATACTATCTCCAATAAATCCATTTAATTGTAAATTCAATTGAGAATTAAAAACTGCATTTTGATTATTGCCAAAGCTTAAATTTCTTCCAAAACTGCCGCTGTAGTTGATGTTGCCAAAGTTCAAAAAACTTTCATTTGAACTTAAAGGTTTTGAAAATATTGTTGGTTGACTTGCTATGAAATTATTCTTGATACTATCATAATTAAATCTTGAATAAGTTTTTGAAAAATCAATTGCAAAAACTCGATATTCCAAATCAACACTGTCTATTGCAATTATTTTTTTCCAATTTATTATTGCTTTAGTATAATCAATAGAATAAAAACTGGAATCAATGTTCTTTATACTTAAACTATTTGGCACAATTACGTTTTGCTCAAACCGAACATTCACATTTGCCCTTATTTTTTTTGATTTAAGATTTGAAGGCACAGTAATTTGACCCTGTACAACATTACATGACAAGCAAAAAATGAAAGCTATTTTAAATGATAAATTCAAACTAAAAGTAAAAGGTAAAACTACTTCATTGAGGGATAAACAAAATTTACTGGTTTGCTTTTTGAGATTAAGAACTGCAATTATAGGTTATAGCTTTAAATATTTACTAAAATTAGCCCTATAATTAGTCTTATTTATTAAACACAACTGATGTAACTAATGTTTCAATATTTTTGCAAAAATTTTTTTAATGCTGGAAATAGCTAATAAAGTTCATGATGAAAGCAAACAAGGTGAAGCTATTGCACCCAATGCTTTGCTTAAAGTTCAATTTAAAAAACATTTTTGAA
>JANPAT010000087.1:0-2720 GCA_031430075.1 Chitinophagaceae bacterium
AGGTAGAGGTCACCTTGCCGCAAGACACCCATGTGCTGGGCGACGAGCCCGCCATCATCGGTGTGCTGATCAATCTGCTGAGCAACGCCGCGCAGGAATTTTTTTGCAGAAAAACGTGCACACATTTACACCAATAAAATTGTTGAATTTATTAATAAAAAATAGAACTATTGTTGAGTAACAGCTGCAATGCCTGGCAATTCTTTACCTTCAAAATATTCTAACATGGCACCACCACCAGTGCTTACATAACTTACCTTATCGTTAAAGCCAAATTTATTAATTGCAGAAACACTATCACCACCTCCAACTAAACTGTATGCACCATTTTCTGTAGCTTTTGCAATTGCAGTTGCTATAGTTTTTGTTCCATGCTGAAAACTACTCATTTCAAAAACACCCATTGGTCCATTCCATAATATAGTTTTACTTCTTAAAACAACATTTGCAAACTGATTGCTTGCATTTTCGCCAATGTCTAAACCCATCCAACCATCAGGAATGTTATTTGATGGAGATGAAGATTTGTTAGCATCATTATTAAAATCATCAGCTATTACTGAGTCTGAAGGAAGATGAATATTAACTCCCTTTGCTTTAGCTTTTACAAGTAATTCGTTAGCCATATCTAATCTATCATCTTCACATAAACTATTACCAATTTTTCCTCCTTGAGCTTTCATAAATGTGTAAGCCATACCACCACCAATAATAATATCTGTTGCTCTTTCTAAAAGGTTTTCTATAATTAAAATTTTATCAGAAACTTTTGCTCCGCCAATAATTGCAGTAAATGGTTTTTGTGCTTTTAATAAAATTTTTTCTGCAGCAGCTACTTCAGAATCCATTAATAACCCAAAAAATCTTTTTTCTTTAGGAAAGAATTTTGCAATAATAGCTGTTGAAGCATGTGCTCTATGTGCAGTACCAAATGCATCATTTACCCAAACATCTGCAAGGTTTGCCAATTTTTTTGCAAACAACTCATCACCAGATTCTTCTTCTTTATAAAATCGTAAATTTTCTAATAATAAAACTTCCCCAGCTCTCAAGCTGTGTGCTGTTAGTTGAGCTTGTTCGCCAATACAATCATTTGCAAAAAATACATTGGTTTTTGTACCATCTTCATTTAAAAGTTGATGCAAATGTTCAATAATATGTTTTAGTGAATATTTATCTTCAGGTCCAGATTTGGGTCTGCCTAAATGGCTCATCAAAATCACACAACCCCCATCATGCAACACTTTTTTAATTGTTGGAATCGCAGCCTTAATTCGTGTATCATCATTAATAGCAAAAGTTTGTTTATCTAAAGGCACATTAAAATCTACTCTTATTAAAACTTTTTGATTTGCAAAGTTGTGTTGGGCAAAAGAAGTCATTGGGTATTTTATTTGATGAATAATGAAAGGCAAATATAAATGAGTTATGAATGTAGAATAATGAATGAAATCATTTGAATGATTTTTAGATTGATTGTTTCAACACCTAAATTTGCGTTTAAAATAAAGTGAGGTATTCAAAAAACTCATAATTCTTAAATTATAATTCATAACTTATAAATGAAAGTAGTTGTAACAATTTGCAGGTGGCTAGTGGGTTTGTTATTTATTTTTTCGGGCTTGATAAAAGCTAACGATCCATTAGGTTTTAGCTATAAAATGCAAGAGTTTTTTGAAGCTTGGCATTTACCTTTTTTAAATAGTTTAGCTCTAAGCAGTTCTGTAGTAATGAACATTCTTGAAATAGTTGCTGGTATTGCTATTATTATTGGCTACCAAAGCAAGTTTTTTGCTCGATTATTATTATTGCTCATAATATTTTTTACTTTTTTAACTAGCTATGTTTTATTTAGTGGAAAAATTACTGCATGTGGTTGCTTTGGAGATTGTGTGCCATTAACTCCCATTCAAACTTTTACAAAAGACATTATTTTATTAGTTCTAATTGTAATTCTAACTGTACAGTATAAAAAAATACAACCTGTTTTTCCAGATAGAGTTTCAAAAAAAATAATAATTGTTTCTATTTTGTTAATTGGATTTTTACAATGGTATGTATTGAATCATTTGCCATTTTTAGATTGTTTACCTTATAAAAAGGGTAACAATATTTTGCATCAAATGCAAGCCCCACCTAATTCGTATGCTGATAGTGTTGTAATTTATTATAATTACCAAAAAGATGGCAAAATGATTAAAATTGATGCTGCACATTTTCCTGATGATTTTGATTCAACATATATACAGGTTGGTGATGAAGAAAAAATAATTGTTAGAAAAGGTAATAACACACCAAAAATTGTTGATTTTACTTTATCGAAGCTGAACGATAATATCAATATTGCAGATGAAATATTGAATCAAAATAAAAAATATGTATTGATATTAGTAAAGCAATTTCCTAATAAATCAAATACGATTTCAGATTTTTTAAACTTGGAGGTCTTGCAAGAACTTCAAAAGCAATATCCAATTTACATAGTAACAAGTGATGTAGTTAATGCAAGAAATTTATTTTTGAAAGATGTTGAATTTTTAAAATTAGATGCCACTGTTTTAAAAACTGCAGCAAGGGTTAATCCAACTTATTTTTTAATGGATGGTGCATCAATTTTAAAAAAAGTAAGTGCAGTTGATGCTGCAACTTTAATAAAATAATTACTTAAATAATTGATAGGTGAAATAGCTTAAAACATATGCCAATCCTGTCATATAAAC